>BIFV01000012.1 GCA_003990955.1 Sporomusaceae bacterium FL31 | reverse complement strand
CTCGTCGGGCTCATAACCCGAAGGTCGTAGGTTCAAGTCCTGCTCCCGCAACCAATTTTTTTATTATTCAGTGGTGATCGCTACGAGGTTCCACCTGTTCCCATACCGAACACAGTAGTTAAGCTCGTATACGTCGAAAGTACTTGGTTGGAAACGGCCTGGGAGGATAGAAAGCTGCTGATTACAAATACTTATTGTATGATAAAGACACTTACCTTTATGGTAAGTGTCTTTATCATACAATTAAAAGTATGTGCGTAATAATCTTATTGTTACATAATTGATCGATTTCACAGATGTTTTACGCTTCCATTTACACCGAGTATGTTTTTATATATAATTGGATATACAATAGTTTTTAGGGAATTATAGGTCTAGGTTCTGTAGGAGGATAAGCTATGAATATATTAGAGCAAATTTTACAAGCAAATCGCAGCTTTATTGAAAATTTACCAGAGGAATCATTGCATGTTTGTCCTCAATGCAATAGCAAATTTCCTAATCGTCATTTGGCCATATTTACATGCATGGATACCAGGTTAGTTGAGTTTTTAGAGCCTGCTATGGGGATAGGCCGGGGTGAAGCTAAGATCATAAAGAATGCGGGTAATTCCGTCACTGGGCCATTTGAAGCGACGATTAGAAGTCTGATTGTTAGTATTTTTGAGTTGGGTGTTAATGAGGTTATTGTTATTGGCCATTATGATTGCGGTATAGCCAATACGAGTTCTCAGACTCTGATTGATAAGATGTTAGCACGAGGTATTTCACCGGAAGCGATCAAAATGGTAGAGCAGGAACTTGAAGATTGGCTGGATAAATTTCATCATCCAGTGGATAATGTAGAACAAGTTGTAGCTAAAATTCGTACTAACCCGTTGATTCCAGTGGATGTACCCATTCATGGTCTGATTTTTGATCCGAATACAGGCGAGATTGAGATTGTTGTTGATGGTTATCAATTTACAAATGAAGTCAAAAATTGATTAGCCCATAAAATAGCAAAAACCACCGCAGGGAGCGATGGTTTTCAGCATAATTTGTATGGCTATATCAGTTAGTCAATCTTTTTATAGACTTGAGCTTTTCCGCCGCAGATAGGACATTTATCCGGTGCGGACTCTTCGGCAATATGTCCGCACACTGTACAGAGATAATAGTCAGATGTTGTTTCAGCGCTGATATTGTCCAGTGCTTTCTGATAAAGTTCGGCGTGGACTTTTTCAGCTTCATTGGCTAATTTGAAAGCCCGAAGTGCTGCAGTTTGATTCTCACTCTCGGCTTCTTTCATAAAGCCTGGATACATTTCCGTAAATTCATAGGTTTCGCCCTTAATCGCTGTTTGAAGGTTCTCGGCAGTTGATTTGATACCGCCTAAGGTCTTTAGCTCAGCGTGCGCGTGAATGATTTCTGCAGCTGCAGTAGCACGAAATAGTTTGGCAATTTGCGCATAGCCTTCAGCATCAGCTTGCTTGGCAAAAGCCAAATATTTAAGATTTGCTTGTGATTCACCGGCAAAAGCAGCGGCTAGATTTTTTTCAGTACTCATAAACAGACCTCCTCAAAATATTCTTAAAACAATTATTGTTAACTTTTAGGAGTTTGTCAAGGGAAAAAATACCACTATTGTCAATGTATTCTAGTTTACAAGTCGATATTAAAGCTAAGTAAAATAAAAGCAGTCTAAGCGGGATCACTTAGACTGCCAGGTCGTACTTGTTTATTTTTTGCGAGACAACAATTTCATCATTCTTGCCCCTGTATTGCGAATTCGGCGTAAAGGCGCTACACTGATCTTAATTTTGGGCTTCATATCTTTTTCTGAGCCAAAATCGCCCCGTTTAATATTAGTTGTTTTAATTTTCTCAGGCTTCAGAAATCTCTTAAGCACTGCAACAGCTTTATCTGGGCGGCTATGATCTCCACAGGTAAACACATCAATGGCTGCATAACCTAGTTCAGGATAGGTATGAATACTCATATGGCTTTCAGCTAATAGAGCTAATGCAGTTAACCCTTGCGGTTCGAATTTAAAAGATGAAAAATCCAATAGAGTCATATTTGCTTCTTTTACAGCTGTAAGCATGGCATTTTTAATGAAATCTAAATTATCTAAAGCTTCAAAACCACAGCCATACATATCAACAATTAGGTGTTTACCGATTATTTTCATCACATCGCCCCTTTTCAATCAAGTCTAAGTAGTGAAGGCATAAAATTTTGCCTATAATCATCCGAATTTGCGATTTTTACCGGGAAATGCAGGAATTTCTTAGGATTTGTACATATTACGCCATTGTTTTTCTGCATTGTACAGTTTTTCATTATAAATCGCTTGCCCACGATTGTAAAGAAGATTTTTATATTAATGCCCCCAAAAACTAAATAAAATGTTAACTTACTAAAAGTTAACAAAAACATTGCAGGAATACAGATGGTTGTTGTAAAATTTCACACATAAAGAATATATTTTATTAAAGGAGAAATAGTCATGAATACTAAATTGACATCACTATTAAATATTAAATATCCAATTATACAAGGCGGTATGGCTTGGATCTCAGACGGTAAACTGGCGGCAGCAGTATCTGAAGCTGGTGGTGCTGGAGTGATTGCAACTGGCGGTCGTGATGGAGCTTATGTGCGTGAGCAGATTCGTCTGGCAAAATCACTCACCAATAAGCCTTTTGGCGTCAATGTAATGCTTATGGCTCCAAACAAGGATGAAGTTGTTGATATTATTTGCGAAGAAAAAGTAGCTTTTGTTACATTAGGTGCAGGAAATCCAGTGCCTTTCTTTGAAAAATTCGATCAAGCTGGAGTTAAGAAAATACCAGTTGTACCAAATGTTAAGCTGGCCAAGCGAGTGCAAAACTCTGGTGCTGATGCAGTCGTTGTCGAAGGTATGGAAGCTGGTGGGCACATCGGTGTGTTAACAACGATGGCACTTATGACACAGGTTATTCCGGAACTTAGAATACCAGTTATTGTTGCCGGAGGTTTTGCGGATGGACGCGGGCTGGCAGCAGCCTTAGTTATGGGCGCAGCTGGTGTTCAGATGGGTACAAAATTCTTATTAGCTGTAGAATGTGCTGCTCATCCCAAGTTTAAACAAAAATTGATTGAAGCGGTAGATACCGATACGATTGTAACAGGCCAAACAATTGGTCATGCTGTGCGTGGTGTTAAGAATAAATTCTCATTGAATTTTGTTGAGCTTGAGAAAAAAGGAACGCCTGAAGAAGAATTAATTAAACTTGCGACAGGCACGAACCGCTTAGCCGCTGTTGACGGCGATATAGAAAATGGAATGGTTCAAGCTGGGCAATCGCTGTTACCATTAAAACAAATCGAACCAGCAAAAGATATTGTGGAAAGTATTATTGCTGAAGCGCGCGCTGTTTTACTGCAAGCGCCTGATTTAGCCAAGTAGGGGGAATTTAAATGAATAATATACAATTAGCTGCAGGTGTTTACTATGTTGGTGCTGTAGACTGGAATACCAGAGACTTTCATGGTTTCGGAACTCCAAGGGGCGTTACTTATAACTCCTATCTGATTGTTGATGAAAAAATTTGTTTGATTGATACCGTAAAAGCTCCTTTTGCGGATGAATTATTAGAACGAATCAGCCAGATTATTGATCCGGCAAAGATTGACTATATTGTTGTTAATCATGTCGAACCAGATCATTCCAGCGCATTGCCGATTGTCATGCAAAAGGCGACTAATGCTAAAGTCATTCTCACAGAAGCGGGCAAAGCTGAAACCTTAAAGCATTATCATACGAATTATGATTTTCAAGTCGTTAAAGAGGGCGATTCACTTGATTTAGGTAAGCATAAGCTTCATTTTATCCCACTGCCAATGTTGCACTGGCCAGATTCGATGGCTAGTTATTTGGATGGTGAAGAAATTCTATTTTCGAATGATGCATTTGGTCAGCACATTTGCACAACTAAACGATTTGATGATGAAAATGATCTTCATGACATCATGTATGAAGCGGCAAAATACTATGCTAATATTTTAATGCCATTTGGTAAGCTTGTTGGCAAGGCATTAACTAAAACTTCACAAATACCCATTAAACTGATTGCCCCGAGTCATGGTATTGTCTGGCGTAGTCACATTGCGGATGTTTTACATAAATATGAGCAATGGGGTACAAACTATACCACTGACAAGGTTGTCATCGTTTATGATACCATGTGGGGCAGTACGGAGAAGATGGCAAGAAGAATCTTAGATGGCATTGCGGCTACAGGGGTAGAAGCTAAGTTGTATAAGGTCTCCATTACTGACCGCAGCGAATTATTGAAAGAAATTTTAGAGGCAAAAGCAGTACTGATCGGTTCGTCAACCCAAAATAATGGACCCCTAGCAACTGTCGGTGGGCTAATGACCTATCTAAAAGGATTACGGCCAGCCAATAAGTTTGGTGCGTCGTTTGGTGCGTATGGCTGGGGTGGCGGTGCTCAGAAAGTCATTGATGAAGGTTTAGCAAGTGCCGGGATCGCGGTAGAAGCAAGCTTGTCGTTGAAATGGGTACCTGATCGTGAAGAATTGGATAAATGCTTTGAATATGGCGTAGAGTTTGGTAAAAAGGTATTAGCAGCTAAAAAATAGATGTTTTAGAAAAGAGAGGGCGATAGGCCCTCTTTTTGACGGTTAGCCGCATAGGAACTATGTGATGTGTCAAACTATAATACCAATAATATTGTTGAGGTGGCTATGTTTACCTTACATCATGGGTTTTGGATTTATTTTTTTTCCCGACGCCATCCGCTCGTGTGGTATTATGTTTTTGGCTCAATGCTGCCAGATTATATCTACCTAGTTCTTGTTGAAGTCTTAATGCTTGGCGGACATATAGAGGGCTCTGAAATTATTTCGTTGAGTCCTAAGGTCATGATGTCTTATTTACCTTTATACCCATGGGCAGTTAAGGCAGATCTTCTTGGCCATTCAGTGGTAATTTGGGGAGCTTTTTTTCTTTTGACCCTTATAGCGAGTCTCGTAAGATGCAGGGCGATCGTTGTAGGCTGGGGTACTCATTTATTACTTGACGAGCTTACTCATGGTGCATACGCTAATTTCTATTTGTATCCACTATCGATGTCGGCGATACACAGTCCGGTTTCTTATTGGGAGCCACAGTATTTTGCTAAAGAATTTAAAATCGTAAATACAACAATTATGATTGCTATGGCTGTTTATCTGGGTTATCATTGGTGGAAGCATCAGAAAAATAAATACAAGTGAGGAATATCGATGGAAGTAACAGCAAAAGTATTTTTACGCAAAGGTGCACAACATCGTGTTGAAAGCGGTCATCCGTGGGTATATCAAACAGAACTTGATACGATTGACGGTGATTTTCAACCTGGTGATATTGTTGATGTTTATAACTTTAGGCAGAAATTTATTGGACGTGGGTATATTAATCCCCGTTCTCAGATTATTGTGCGTATCATGACGCGGGAACAAGAAGCCATTGACAGAAATTTTTTCAAGAAGAGAATTCAAACTGCTTGGCAGTATCGCAAACAATTTATTAATGAACCAGAGTATTGTCGGTTGATATTTGGTGAAGCTGATTTTTTACCAGCGTTAATTGTTGATAAATTTGGTCCTTATATGGTCATCCAGACTTTGGCGTTAGGGATCGATGTACATAAAGAGACCATCATGTCAGTTTTAGAGGAACTTTTTGAGCCTGAAGGGATTTTCGAACGCAATGATGTTCCGGTGAGGCGCTTAGAGGGGCTGGATGATAAGAAGGTAGGTTATTTAAAAGGTAACTTTCCAACAAAAATTAAGGTCATGGAGAATGGTATACCTTTTTATGCTGATATTGAACACGGTCAGAAGACAGGCTTCTTTTATGATCAAAGAGAGAATCGATTATTTCTGAAACCACTCATGCAGGGTGCAGAAGTGCTGGATTGTTTTTGCCATACCGGATCTTTTGCTGTGCATGCTGCGCTCTATGGAGCTAAGAAAGTCACTTCTATTGATATTTCTGAAGAAGCGATCGAAATAGCGAAGCAAAATGCCGAGATGAATGGCGTTAGTGATACCTGCAACTTCCAAGTTGCCAATGCTTTTGATGCTCTGCGGACTATGTCTGATGAAAAACAGGAATTTGATGTGGTCATTTTGGATCCTCCTGCTTTTACTAAAAGTCGAAATGCATTAGAGGGCGCGGCTCGTGGATATAAAGAAATTAATTTGCGCGGGCTGAAGATGGTTAAACCAGGGGGGTACCTGGTTACTTGTTCATGTTCCTATCATATGGATCGGGATCTATTTCTCGCAGTGGTTAATGATGCGGCCCGTGATGCCAAGAGAATCATCCGGCAAGTTGAATATCGTACACAAGCCAAGGATCATCCAATATTGCCAGCTGCTGCTGAAACGGAATATCTAAAATTTCTGGTTGTTCAAGTTTTCTAATATTTGTTGGAGCAATTATATCGAACGGCTTAATGAACTATTCAAAGCTCATAATTTACGCGGGTTTAGGCAATAATGATTAAAGAAATTTAATCATTATTGCCTTTTTTTTCTTAAATACTAGTTGCAAAAGGTCAAAAAGTCAAATATAATAAAAACAAAGGTCAAAAAGTCAAAGTGCAAGTTAGATAGTAGGTGATATCGTATGAGCAATCTTGCTGATTTGATTGAACAATATATTTTGAGGCGAATTTCAGCTGAGCATGACAGTCGGGTTATGTTACGGCGTAATGAAATTGCCGAAGAAATTGAATGTGCTCCATCTCAGATTAGTTATGTACTTAATACCCGATTTACCATTGAGCGCGGCTTTGTTGTTGAGTCCAGGCGAGGTTCTGGCGGTTTTATTCGCATTGCCCGTGTCCCCATTCAGAATATTATTTATCAGGATATTGCGAAACAGATTGGTGAGGATACTTCGTTTGAGGATATCAAAGAAACAGTCCGCTATTTAGCAACCCATAGTCTAATTGATGGTCGAGAAGCCGCTCTCATTATGCAAGTTGCAACATTTATGTTCAACAAGGCAACTCCCCAAGAACGTGCTGAGTTTTTGCGTTCAGTCTTTTTGACTTTAGCTGATTATACGTGAGGAGGAAGTTTCATGTTATGTGATGAGTGCAAAAAACGACCTGCTTGTGTTCATATTACTAAAATAACGAATAACCAAAAAGTAGATAAATATTTATGTGAACATTGTGCCAAAGAAAATGGTGAGCTGATATTCTCTACAGATCATAAATTCTCAGTGCATGACTTTTTAGCCGGAATGTTCAGCCATGGTTTATCAGAAACAGCTCAGCCCAAAATAGAAGCCTGTTCGAATTGCGGTATGACTTATCGCGACTTTAGTCAGACTGGTAAAGTCGGTTGCAGCAACTGTTATGTTACATTTGGGAATAAATTTGAACCATTATTGCGGAGAATTCATGGCTCAAGCACCCATATTGGAAAAATACCGAAACGCTCCGAAGGTGTTTTAGAAATTAGGCAGCGGGTTAAGGGGCTGAGGCAAAAACTTGAGCAAGCTATAGCTGATGAAGAATATGAACAGGCCGCCTGCCTGAGAGACGAAATTCGTCAATTAGAAAAAGAACTTAATGATAAGGAGTAGGGGGAAGTGAGTATGGGATTTGAATATTTACTGGATCAACCCCTGACGCCCTGGATGAACAGCAAGGGGCAGGATGGCGACATTGTATTATCTAGCCGTATCCGTCTGGCTCGCAATCTTTGCGAAGTGCCTTTTCCTAACCGGGCCGATGCAGGGCAACTCGCTCAAGTGGAAGAAAAGATGCAAGGCTTAGTTGAAGAACTGTTGCAACATACAGAGAATGAATATTTATTTGTTGAATTAGATAAATTAAGTCAACTAGAACGGAATGTATTAGTTGAAAAGCATATTATCAGCCCTAATCATGCTTCATTGCCCGAAAACCGGGCTCTGCTTGTCAGCGGTGACGCGACAGCAAGCATTATGATTAATGAGGAAGATCATTTGCGTATTCAATGTATCTATCCAGGCTTAAACTTGGATGAGGCTCTGGTATTAGCTCACCAGATTGATGATACTTTGGAGGAAAAACTTGATATTGCCTTTAATGAACAAATGGGTTATTTAACAGCTTGCCCGACAAATCTTGGTACTGGTCTACGAGCATCGGTGATGATGCATTTGCCAGGATTAGTATTTACCAGGCAGATCAATCGAATTGTTAATGCTGCTACGCAGCTGGGGTTAGCAGTGCGTGGGTTTTATGGTGAAGGGACTGAAACTGCGGGAAATATTTTTCAAATATCCAATCAATTGACACTTGGATTTAGTGAGCAAGAAATTATTGATAACTTGTCTAGTGCTGTAAAACAAATCATTAATCACGAACGGTCAGCCAGACAAGCGCTTTATAAGCATTCACCAGATGCACTGACTGATAAGGTTTGGCGAGCTTATGGGCTGCTGCGGTATGCCCGCAGTATTTCCGGTCAGGAAGCGTTGGCCTTGCTCAGTGAAGTGCGCCTAGGGGTAGACTTAAACATTATTGATGAAATTGAACCTGAGTCGTTTAATCAATTGGTGGTTACTACAAGACCAAATTATTTACAAAAACTGCTGGGCAATGATGATTTAAGTCAAACCGAATTAAATCGCTTTAGGGCACAATTGATTCGGGAGACGTTAGAAAATACAAATGAACCAACATCAGAGGAGGGGCAATGATATGTATAATAGATTTACTGGTAGAGCTATCAAGGTGCTGGAATTAGCCCAATTGGAGGCTAAACGGCTAAGTCATGGGTATGTTGGAACCGAACACTTGTTATTAGGCTTAGTCTCTGAGGGTGAAGGATTAGCTGCTAAGGCGCTTGCGACTATGAATATAAACTTGACTGCAGTGAGGGCCCAAACTGAGGCGCTTATCGGCCGCGGAGATAGTGTTGGCAGTGAAGCTGGCTATACGCCTCGGGCTAAACAAGTGATGGAATTGGCTGTTGATGAAGCCAAAATTCTAGGTCATAACTATATAGGTACTGAGCACATCCTCTTAGGTCTAATTCGTGAGGGGGAAGGTGTCGCTGGTCGTGTCTTAGCCAGTCTCGGTGCTGATTTAAATGGCGTAAGGCAAGTCGTTATTGAAATGCTGGGTGGTTTTAATAACAGTGGTGCAGCACCGCAGCCTAAACCGAATATGCGGCCTGAAAGCAATCAAGCTAATACACCTAATTTAAATGAATTTGGCCGTGATTTGAACAGTTTAGCTAAAGAAGGGAAGATTGATCCGGTTGTTGGCCGGGATAATGAGATTGACCGTGTTATTCAAATCTTAAGCCGCCGGACAAAGAATAATCCTGTACTTATTGGTGAACCAGGTGTTGGTAAGACCGCGATTGCGGAAGGCTTGGCACAGCGGATTGTTCAGGGAGGAGTCCCTGAGGTGTTACGCAGCAAGCGAGTTGTATCTTTAAGCATGGCGTCTATGGTCGCTGGTTCTAAATACCGCGGTGAATTTGAAGAGCGGCTTAAAAAAGTGATGGAAGAGATCAGAGCTGCCGGAAATGTCATTTTGTTTATTGATGAAATGCACACCTTGATTGGTGCTGGCGCAGCTGAGGGAGCTATTGATGCTGCTAATATTTTAAAGCCAGCGCTGGCTCGTGGTGAGTTACAAGCCATTGGTGCCACTACGCTCAATGAGTATAAAAAATATATTGAAAAAGATGCTGCGCTCGAACGACGCTTTCAGCCCATTGTTGTTGGTGAACCATCGGTAGAAGATGCAGTCATCATTCTTAAGGGAATTCGTGACAAATATGAGGCTTTTCATCGTGCCCAAATTACCGATGAGGCTATTGATGCAGCGGTTAAATTGTCTCATCGGTATATCTCGGATCGGTTTTTACCGGACAAAGCCATTGATTTAATGGACGAAGCGGCTTCGCGGGTGCGACTGCAATCTTTTTCAGCACCAACGGATGTTCAGGAGACTGAAAAGAAATTAGAAAAATTACGCGCTGAAAAAGAAGCAGCTATCACAGCGCAAGAATATGAGCGGGCGGCACAACTTCGTGATGAAGAAGGACGCCTTAAGTCAGAACTGGAAAACAAACAAAAAGAATGGCGTGAGCGTCAAAGCGGTCGAAGTGTGGTTACTGCCGAGGATATTGCCCATGTGGTAGCATCCTGGACTGGAATCCCAGTTAAGAAAATGACTGAGGGCGAAGCCGAACGCTTGTTAAAATTAGAGGATATTCTCCATGATCGTTTGATTGGTCAAGATGATGCTGTTAAAGCAGTTTCACGCGCAGTGAGAAGAGCAAGAGCTGGGCTGAAAGATCCTAAACGCCCAATTGGTTCATTTATTTTCCTTGGTCCGACTGGTGTGGGTAAGACAGAATTAGCCAGAGCTTTGGCTGCAGCACTATTTGGTGATGAAACAGCCATGATTCGTCTTGATATGTCCGAATATATGGAGAAGCATACCGTATCGCGCTTGGTGGGGGCACCTCCGGGATATGTCGGATATGAAGAAGGCGGGCAGTTAACGGATGCTATTCGCCGTAAGCCTTATGCAGTCATTCTGTTGGATGAAATCGAAAAAGCGCACTATGATGTCTTCAATATTTTGCTGCAGGTATTAGAAGATGGCCGGTTGACTGACAGTCAGGGCAGAACGGTTGATTTTAAAAATACAGTTATCATCATGACCTCGAATGTAGGCGCTAAACATTTGAAACAAGATACTGGAACCATGGGCTTTTTGACAGAAAGCCGTGCTTCAGATACCGAGCAAAATGCGAAAAGCCGTGTTCTTGATGAAGTAAAGCGTACTTTCAGACCTGAATTTCTCAATAGAGTGGATGAACTCATCGTATTTAGCAGCCTAACTGATAAAGAACTGATTAAGATTGTTGATATCATGCTCGAGGATGTTACCAAACGTCTGAACGACACTGATATTACCTTAGAAGTAACGGAAAAGGCAAAAGGCGAGCTATTAAAAGAGGGACGAGACTATGCTTATGGAGCACGTCCATTGCGTCGAGCCATTCAAAAGCTTGTGGAAGATGAGATTGCCGAAATGATGCTGCGGAGTGAAGCCGTAGCCGGAACAACCATTCTAGTGGATGCTGATGAGGAAGGAAAACTCAACTTCTCAAAGAAAGAGAATGAGGCTTCGCCGGTGCAGGAAATAAAATAGCCAATCACGAAAAGCACTCTTAAAGAGTGCTTTTCGTTTTGGAAGGGGTTAATAAGTGATGAGTAAGCGCAAAACTGCGTTTTGTTGCCAAGAGTGTGGGTATGATTCACCGAAATGGCTGGGGCGTTGTCCTGGCTGTGGAGCTTGGAATAGCATGGTTGAAGAGGTTGTAAAAATTGAAACAGGCCGGAGCGGCTTAACGTTAGGTTTGTCGGACGGGCAAAATCCGGTTCCAATTGCCGAGGTTGCGATTGAAGATATGCCGCGCTTTGAAACTGGCTCAGGTGAGCTTGACCGCGTGTTAGGCGGCGGGATCATACCAGGCTCAATGGTATTGATTGTTGGTGATCCTGGTGTGGGTAAATCTAGTCTAACTTTGAAAAATTGTGCCCATATTGCAAAGGCCCGAGGCAAAGTTTTATACGTTACTGGTGAAGAAAGTGTTCGTCAAGTCCGTCTTAGAGCCGACCGGCTGGACGCACTGCATGAGAATTTGTATGTTCTAAGTGAGACAAATCTCGAAGTGATTGAACAACAAGCCGTCAAAATGAAGCCGGAATTATTAGTTATCGATTCTATTCAGACTGTATTTAGGCCGGAATTGCAAAGTGCTCCTGGGAGTGTCAGTCAGGTAAGAGAAAGTGCAGTGCAACTATTGCGTCTGGCTAAAAACAATGCTATAGCGACTTTCGTTGTCGGGCATGTTACCAAAGATGGAGCTCTGGCTGGCCCGCGGGTGCTTGAGCATATTGTCGATACAGTATTATATTTTGAGGGTGACCGGAATGCCCAGTTTCGAGTGTTGCGGGCTGTGAAAAACCGTTTTGGCAGTACGAATGAAATTGGGTTATTTGAGATGCGGGGCGAAGGTTTAGTCGATGTTCCTGATGCCTCAAAATTATTTTTATCTGAACGTCCTATGGATGTTCCTGGCAGTGTCGTGATTCCAACTGTTGAGGGAACAAGGCCATTATTAGTTGAAATTCAGGCTTTGGTGAGTGATTCTCCGTTTATGCCGCCTAGACGTACGGCTGATTATGTGGATATTAAGCGGATTCAATTATTGCTGGCTGTATTAGAAAAACGAGTGGGACTGATGCTTGGAACCTCTGATGTCTATGTGAAAATAGCCGGAGGTATAAAAGTTGATGAGCCTGCGGTGGATTTAGGGCTGACTTTAGCCCTTGCTTCTAGCTTCCGTGATCGGCAAACCATGGAAGGAACGGTCATTTTCGGCGAAGTGGGTTTAGCTGGTGAAGTAAGGGCTGTGTCACAGGCTGAGTCCCGGATTCGTGAGGCTGCTAAGATGGGGTTCAAGCGGGTAATACTTCCGCGCGGAAATTTAAAAAATCTACCTAAAATCCATTCTATTGAGTTAATTGGCGTAGAGACAGTCGTTGAAGCGCTCGATGTAGGATTGCAATAAAGAAAAAAATTCGTTTTAAAGAGAAAAGCCAATAATTTTATTAGCCATTTACTAATAAAATTATTGGCTTTTTGAGAAGGATTTTAAAAGAATTGGTGTAATTATTATCCTACTATGAAAATTATGGTAACTAATAGATAGCTGTTTGGGCAAACTAATGTTAGCGGTGGTACTCATTCTTGCAGTGTTTCAGGCGGCGTTGGAGGCAAGTAACATGACAATACTCAAAGTAGAGCGCTTATGGGATGGAAAGTTTATTAATATTATTAAATCACTGGCCCCAGGAATGCCGCTGCGGGAAGGTTTAGAAAATATTCTGCGGGCAAAAATGGGTGCGTTGGTGGTTGTTGGCGATAGCCCGTCGATTATGGAGATTGTTGATGGCGGATTTTTACTCAATTGTGATTACAGCCCGTCAGCTTTTTATGAATTAGCGAAAATGGATGGCGCCATTATATTGTCTCATGATGCAAAAAAAATCTTATATGCCAATGCTCAACTAGTACCAGAAGCGGCGATTGCCACATCGGAGACTGGCACACGGCATCGTACGGCTGAGAGAGTGGCTAGACAAACTGGTGCACTCGTCATTTCTATTTCACAACGACGTAATTTAATATCGGTTTATGTCGGGAATTTGCGTTATGTTTTAAAGGATATCACGGTTATCTTAAATCGCGCCAATCAGGCTTTGCAAACTTTTGAAAAATATCAAGCAGTATTAAAAAGAGGATTAACCCATCTGAATGCGCTGGAGTTTGAGGATCTTGTGACATTGGCTGATGTTGCCGGACCTCTTATTCGCGCCGAGCAGGTAAGCCGGATTGCCAGAGAAATTGAACACAATATCGTTGAATTGGGTGCTGAAGGACGATTAGTGAGCATGCAGATGGAAGAATTGATCTCAGACGAAGATGATATTTTTTATTTGATAAAAGATTATTGCTTAAGTGTTGACGATCATACTCATATTTCGATTCGAGAGCAATTATCAGCATTGCCGGAAGAAAGTCTGGATCCTTATACGGTGTGTAGGATTCTGGGATTCGGTGTTACAGCCAACTCGATTGACATTCCCGTTGTTCCTCGTGGCTACCGGCTGCTAACCCATATTCCTCGACTGCCAATGGCAGTAGTGGAAAATCTAGTAGCACGGTTTAAAACGTTGCATCATATTTATAATGCCAGCATTGCCGAACTTGATGATGTTGAAGGAATTGGTGAGGTTCGGGCCAAATCAATAAAAGACGGTCTCAAGCGACTGCGGGAGCAGGCAGTGCTGGACCGTCAAATATAGATGTGACTATTTATTATCCAAAATAACATCTCTCACAAACCGGGCGTAGGCCTGGTTTTCTTCTACCCGGACAACACGATACAGCTTGTTGTCCTCAGATAAGACTTCATCGCCAATACCAACCACCAGAGGAACAGCCATTAAATGATTGCCAGTTTGTTCATCGATAATAATATAATAATCATAGACTTTTTGCGGAGCTTGCTCAGGTTTCTGCTGAATAAGCAGAAAATTTTCCAAGGGGAGCAGATGCAGTGAACCAATTGCGATAATACTGACAAGCAGCAGTGCTCCCGCAATAAAGAAAAATCGCCGTTTAAGCATTGCCAGCAGCCTCCTTCTTTATTTGCGTTTACGACGGGAGCCCCAAATATCTCTAAATTCATATTTGAAAAAATTATTTAGTTTGTTTTTTGCTTCACTCCAACTTCCGGTACTTAGATACAGATAACCTAAAGAACCAATGATGAGAGCCCCAATAATATATAACATATCACTTCCATAAGATTCCTCTGCAGGCGTGACATCGCTGACTTCGGGATCAGCCGGCCCAGCTGCGGAAGCGCTGTTTTTGGTAGCAACCTTTAAAAATGATGGGACAGCATCAGCTAACAAGGCAACACTGTACTCGGCTGCCTCTCGGGAATTGTATTGTGTGCCCACTTCAACCAGCATGGCACGGGGGTTTAAATCTTGATTATAGTTCCCGTGGGCGATAAAAATGCCTCTAACCAGTCCCCGATACTTAGCATCGGTGGCTGCTTTGATTTTCTTTGCATAATTCAAGGTTGTTGCTCTATTTTGATTTTGCCTGCCGACCACTAATAATAGCTTTGCTGCTGGCTGGCCATTAATTGTTGTGCTATAGACTTTTAATGGCGCACTGTCGCGATGGATGTCGAATAAGGCTACCGGCTGCTCATTGAGCAGCTTCATAAACGTCCGGCGCGAGCGCTGATAAGCATTGGCATCATGGGGGTCATGCAAAGTTTTGCTATGTGTTACCTGATAACCCAGCTCTTCCAGCCTTTTTTGAAAGGCGTCACCGACCAGCATGATCGTTCCTTTACCAGGCATGGTAGAACTTCCGTCAGTCGGAATATAAGACTCATCGGTATGGGTGTGGTAAACCGCGATTAATTGAGGCGGTGTATCGGTTGGCGTCTGTGCTGGAATGGCAACAGTCTCCATCGCGATATCAGCTTCATTCCGAACGAAGCGCGCACTTGCTAGTAAGCCTTCCACCGCAGTTATTTCGTAAAGGCGGTTGTCTTCACTGATATACTGGTCACCTGGTCGGATGGTGAGGCCTGTCTGCATAACAATATCTCCGGATTCATCTACGACAGTGATATAGCCGGAATCTAGTTCATCACTAGCGTTAGGAATAAAGTTAGCCGCAGAAATTGATGATCCGCAGATAAACAGTAAGGCTATTAAGAAAGCTATCAAGCGCATAGTTACACCTCGCGATATTTATCGTTAGGTGTATCATAACCGCTCTTTCCTTTGTTTATGTAATAAAAAATGCAGCCTTGCGGCTGCTATTCAATTTTTAGGTCAAATGGAATACTCCTAAAGTTGTGACATTTTTACACTCTTGCTCCATGACTTCGGCAAGGCTTACACCACCCAAGTTACACAAGGCTGTGAGGTAAAAAATACTATGGCCTAATTCTTTCCCAATAATTTCCTGGCAGTGATCACACGGTTTGCCAGATAGATGTGAAGACATAAAGCGCTTGATATCGCTGTATTCAGCATCCGAAGGAACTTGTTGACGGGATGCAGTAACTTGTACGCAGCCACATTCAGTTACAGCTTTGGCAAATGCACGGTTAACACGGGCGGCGGATTCTTGATATTTAGTTAGGACATCGAGAACACTGCGATGACGAATTAAATAATCATCAACAGCATTTTGAAAGTCAGTGCAGCATTTATCATGCACGGTGAACACCTCGCTTTGAAATTATTATATATACATAAAACCATCATTGTCAATGGCTGGGATTTAAAAACGATAATTGACAATAATCCTGAACCTGTGCTAAAATATAAAATTTTGACAGAAATAGTGATTTATGATATAATTTTAGTTAACGTCAGGAGGTGCTGCTATGTTGGCGATTGGAGATAGGGTCGTGTATCCTATGCACGGCGCTGGGGTCATCGAAGGGATCGAGGAACATGAAGTCATGGGACAGCGGCAACTCTATTTTATTCTTACTATGCCTTTTGGTGGGATGAAGGTTATGATACCCATGAACAATGTTGATAGCATTGGTCTGCGTGAAGTGATTGGCCAACCGGAAGTAGAGAAAGTAATAGATATTCTTAAGACACCACCGAGTCAGGTTAATGGTAGCTGGAATAGACGGTTTAATGCGAACTTACTTAAAATTAAAAGCGGCAGCATTTATGAAGTTGCTGAAGTCGTGCGTAACTTGATGCTGCAAGATCGTGTCAAGAAGATCTCGACAGGTGAGCGAAGACTGTTAGATACTGCTCGGCAAATCCTTGTGAGCGAGTTAGTGTTAGCTTGTAATAAGGATGCAGAAGCTGTTGAAGCATGGGTATATGATTTATTAAAAGAAAATACGCCAGGCGACTGACGTATTTTTTTATTAATTTTGGGATAAACTAAAATTAGATTTCCACATTTTGGTGGAAACGCTCCGCCTTTGTAAATTGCAGTTGATGGACAAATAAAACAATGGGAGGGGGTGAGTGATTTGTTGGATAAGGTATTGCGATTTGTTATCACGATTTTAACGGCTATTGCCGGGCTCATGTTGGTTAAGTTAATCAACCCGTTTTTGACGTCGATGATTAGTGCTGAATTTTTGCAAATGGGTTTGTTTGGCCTTACAATGACGACTATCCTATCATTTTTGGTTGGCGGTATTGTGGGTGGCGTAATTGGTTTTTTAATGGCGCCTTTTTTAATCAGACATTTATGGCAATTTACGTATTGGGTGGAAGCGCGGCTTAATAAGATGCCAGTTTACGATGTGCTGGCTGGTTCACTGGGGTTAGCTATTGGACTAATAATTGCTAATTTATTAGGTTCGGCCTTTTTACCTGTTCCGATTGTTGGCAGTTATGTCCCGGGAGTCTTAAGTATTATTTTAGGCTATCTTGGGATTAACCTGACAATCCGGAAAAAGGATGAATTATCGGCTCTATTCGAAGCTCTTCCTTGGATGGGCAAAGATAAGCAAAAAGATAAAACTTCCGAAACGCTCCAATATAAGATTCTAGATACCAGCGTTATTATTGATGGCCGTATTGCTGATATTTGCAAAAGCGGATTTATCGAGGGAACTTTGATTATTCCGGTTTTCGTGTTAGAAGAATTGCAACATATTGCTGATTCTTCTGATTTGCTAAAACGCAATCGTGGTCGCCGCGGCCTGGATATTTTAAACCGTATTCAAAAAGAATTGGGCATGTTTGTCAAAATTGACAACCGAGACTTTGATGATATATCCGAAGTAGACTCAAAGTTAGTGAAGCTTGGTCAGGTATTGAAAGCCAAGATTATCACAAACGACTATAACTTGAATAAAGTTTCTGAGCTGCAAGGTGTGCCGGTTTTAAATATCAATGAGTTGTCTAATGCTGTTAAACCAGTAGTACTACCAGGTGAAGACATGACCGTTCACGTTGTCAAAGATGGCAAAGAATTTGGTCAGGGTGTCGCTTATTTGGATGATGGTACTATGATTGTTGTGGATGGCGGTAAAAAACATATTGGTGAAACCATTGGCGTGCTGGTAACTTCAGTATTGCAAACGGCAGCTGGCCGTATGATTTTTGCTAAACCAAAAGCAATGGAAAGAGGAGCCTGATCTTCAGTTGATTTCCCCAAATCCGTACTCATTAGAGTGCGGATTTTTTATTTGGTGCCGAAACATCTCGTTTAAAGTTTGTTTTAGCCGGCAGCAGGGAAATCTGCCGCTACGGACGCTCCTTACGCCGTTACCGTCAGCAAAGCTGCCGACGGCTGTGGTCACAAGTCCCGCAGCAGAAATCCCTGCCACCAGCATAGCTTGGTTTATTTTCAGCCCTCTCTCCTTTCGCACTCTGTGTACTCTGCGGTTCGTTCAATTATTCCAGCGCGATTCCATCGCGCCGTATCCCTTGCATTCCCTTTGCGTCCTTCGTGTGCTTTGTGGTTAAACATCGTCGTTCTCTCATTTCAAAAACAGGTTTACGCAATTTCTCCGCGAATATTTATGCTATAATTAGAAAAAATTAAATGAAAGTAGGGAATTTTGTGGTTTCCGTTATTATTGCAGCAGCAGGTCAAGGTAAACGAATGGGTGCACCAGTTAATAAAGTGTTTTTACCGCTGGCCGATCAGCCGGTCTTGCTGCATAGTCTTGCTGTATTTTCAGCATGCGCTCAAATTGATGATTTGGTTGTTGTAGTGGCCGCCGAAGAGGTTGATCAAGTCAAACATATGATGAAGCATTTTCCTTGCCGTAAGCCATATCAGATTGTGGCTGGCGGCAGTGAACGACAATATTCAATTGCCAATGCTTTAAATGCTTTATCCTCCAATACCGACATTGTTTTGGTGCACGATGGTGCTCGCCCGTTTATTGCCAGTGATACGATTGACGCCGTCATTAGCGCCGCTCGCACGCACGGAGCTGCTATTGTGGCTGTACCTGTAAAAGATACGATCAAAACAGTTGATGATAATGGGTTTGTTACTGCAACGCCTGAGCGCAAAACATTATGGGCAATTCAGACACCGCAGGCTTTTGCTTATCACACGCTGCGCGAAGCTTATGCCTATGCCAAGCAGCACGGAGTGTTAGCCACTGATGATGCTGCCTTGGTTGAACAAATAGGCGTTAGAGTGAAGATTGTTTATGGCAGTTATACAAATTTTAAAATAACAACGCCGGAAGATTTAAGTTTTGCGGCAGCACTTTTGGGACAAGGTTGTGATAAAATGCTTAGAGTTGGTATGGGATACGATGTACATAAGCTGGTAGAAGGCCGTAAGCTGATTTTGGGCGGAGTCGATATTCCACATAGCTTAGGATTGCTGGGACATTCTGATGCTGACGTTCTGCTTCATGCCATTAAGGATGCATTGCTTGGAGCCGCTGCACTTGGCGATATTGGCCGTCATTTTCCAGATAGTGATGAGCAATATAAAGGAGCATCTAGTTTACTGCTTTTAGCTAAAGTTGGTGAAATATTAAAAACGCATGGCTATCAGGTGAACAATATCGATGCTACCGTGGTTGCTGAGAAACCCAAATTAGCTTCATTCATTCCGACTATGAATGAGAATATTGCTAAGGTCTTGGGGATTGAACCTCATCAGGTTAATGTTAAAGCAACAACAACAGAAGGCCTGGGATTTGCGGGACAAAAAGAGGGTATTGCTGCTTATTCAGTTGCATCCATTATGAAGCTTTGTCAGTAATTTGCATAAAACAACTATTTGGACACATATTATAGATAATACCGATACAAGCTATATTTAGCAAATTGTTTTGTATAGGTAGTAATATTTTGTCTGGAGGTGTTTGCTGTGAAGAAGACTCTTTGTGTTTTATTACTTTCACTGCTCTTGATCTGGCCTGCTGGTGCATCTGCTGCTGGTTTCAGAGTCAATATAAACATCATTAAGCAAGATGACGGCAGCACTTTAGGTGAGTTATGGTATAACGAAAGCGTTATTTGGCGGCTGGCTTTTTCGCCAGATGGAGCTAAGCCGGCATCGACCAATAGTTTTACACCAACAACGGTTGTGACACCGGATATCGTGGATGGCTTTTTTGTTCTAAAAATTCAGTAGTAGGCTTAATTGCAGGGACTACTCGTTTTTAATAGCTAGATAGCATCAGGTTTTGACAGAGAACTTGGCGGAGCCAAGTTTTCTTTACATTAGAGGGAAAAATCTGCTAGAATAGACAATGCAGAAACATTTTGGAGGGTTGTACATGTCAGAACAAGTTAGGGTACGGTTTGCGCCAAGTCCGACCGGCCCGTTTCATATTGGTGGTGCTCGTTCCGCGCTTTTTAATTGGCTTATTGCCAGAAAAAATGGCGGCAAACTGGTTTTAAGAGTTGAAGATACGGATTTGGAGCGCTCTACGAAAGAATCTGAAGAAAATATCAAAGAAGCGTTGCGCTGGCTTGGTCTTACCTGGGACGAGGGCGTTGATGTTGGTGGGCCATACGCTCCATATCGCCAGACTGAACGGCTGGATATTTACAAGCAGTTTACAGAAAAATTATTGGCAAACGGACAAGCTTATTCTTGCTTCTGTACAGAAGAAGAATTGGAGATAGAACGCCAGGCGTTGATGGCAGAAGGTAAAATGCCTTGTTATCAAGGCCGCTGCCGCAATCTTTCCGAAACTGACAAAGCTAAATTGTTGGCAGAAGGACGCAAACCAGCCATTCGATTTCGGGTACCAGAAAATCAGAATATCGTATTTAAAGATTTAGTCCGTGATACAGTTAGTTTTGAATCCAATGGGATCGGCGATTTTGTTATTGTCAAATCAGATGGAATTCCTGTTTATAACTATGCGGTTGTTATTGATGACTCGTCGATGGAAATTACGCATGTTATCAGAGCGGAAGAACATTTATCCAATACACCACGCCAAATATTGCTTTACCAGGCACTGGGATTGCCTGTACCACAGTTTGGTCATATTTCACTCATTTTGGGTCAAGATCGTACTAAAATGAGTAAACGTCATGGTGCTACTTCGGTTGAGCAATACCGTAAATTAGGTTATTTGCCTGAGGCATTGGTCAATTTCTTAGCCTTGCTAGGCTGGGCTCCGGCAAGTGAGCAAGAAATATTTTCCCTTGATGAGCTGGTGGAGAACTTTTCAATGGACCGGGTTGCCAAGAATCCGGCAGTTTTCGATATTGACAAGCTTAATTGGATTAATGCGCACTATTTAAAGCAGTTATCCCCAGAGAAAGTGACTGAGTTGGCTTTACCGCATATTCAGGCAGCTGGCTATATTGACGATAATTTAACGGCAAATGAGAAAGATAAGCTTGTTCAGTTTATTGAAATTATCCAGGAACAGCTTAGTTATGCTGCGCAGGCTGTTGATCATGTTGATGTATATTTTAACGATTGTGTTGAATTTGAAAATGAGGAAGCTGGTCAGGTCTTGCAAGACGCTGATATTCCCCAAGTTATGGACAGCTTTAAAACTAAACTGAATGAGCTTGAGGAATTAAATCCTGCAGCTGTTCAAAATCTACTTAAAAGCATTACGAAAGAGCTTAAGGTAGGTGGTAAAAAAGTTTATATGCCAGTTCGGGTTGCAATCACAGGTAAAATGCATGGTCCGGATTTAGGCCGTTTTATCACAATTATTGGCAAAGAGCGTACTTTAGCTCGCTTAAATTCGACATTGGCTAAAATAGTTTGACACTGGTAGTTCCCCTTAGTATAATCTTTGCATAAGATAAAAAGCAAAATGCGCTGATTGGGAGAGTATGTGAATCTATACCCTGCAGAGAGGTTCCGTCATAGGCTGAGAGCGGTACCGGGCAGCGATCGCAGAAATGCACCCATGAGCAGACTAGCCGAAAACAGTAGGTTAGCCCGGTTGCAGCCGTTATCTGCAGTGAGTGGGGTATGATTTACCCAAACAGAGTGGAACCACGGACCACCGTCTCTGTAATGAGAGGGTGGTCTTTTTGTTGCTCAAAATTGCTTAATTAGGTAGGGGGGATTATTGTGTTTAGTCGTTTGAAGAGAGATGTTGACGTAGTATTTGACCGTGATCCTGCAGCTAAAAGTGTCTGGGAAGTACTTCTTTGTTATCCAGGCTTGCATGCTATTTGGCTTCATCGCATTGCACACTACTTTTTTAAGCGGGGTTGGGTAATACTACCGAGGATGATTTCTAATTTAGGTCGATTTTTGACAGGCATTGAAATACATCCGGGTGCAACAATTGGCGAAGGGTTATTTATTGACCATGGCACGGGTGTGGTTATTGGCGAAACAGCGGAACTTGGCAATAATGTTACCCTGTATCAGGGCGTAACGCTGGGGGGCACAGGTAAAGAAAAAGGTAAACGCCACCCAACTGTTGGTGATAATGTCGTTGTTGCCAGTGGAGCAAAAGTATTAGGATCATTTAAAGTAGGGGATCATTCAAAAATTGGTGCAGGGTCAGTGGTTTTAAAAGAAGTGCCGCCTTACTCAACCGTTGTAGGTATTCCTGGAAAGGTCGTAGCTATGTATGGTGAGAAGGTCAATCGGCCAGACGTCGATCTGGAGCATGGCATGCTGCCGGATCCGGAAATGGAAATGATCATGTGTCTGCAGCGTACTGTATTAAGGCTTGAGAATAAGGTGACCCAGTTAGAAGAGGAGCTGAATAAAAAGCATGACGGTGAGAGTATATAATACTTTAACACGCCAAAAAGAAGAATTTGTACCTAAAGAACCCGGCAAAGTCAGTATTTATGTCTGTGGAGTAACTCCTTATAACCATCCGCATATTGGCAATGCTCGTCCGTTTATTACCTGGGATGTGATTAAGCGCTATTTAAAGCATTGCGGGTATAAAGTCCATCATGTGCAAAATTTTACGGACATTGATGATAAGATTATCCGGACTGCCAATAATGAGGGTGTTGCCTGGAATGTGATTGCCGAACGCTACATTGCTTCATATTTTGAGGTAATGGATAAACTGAATGTGACTAGAGCAGACAGTTACCCAAAAGTTTCTGATCACATCACAGAAATTATTGACATGGTCGGTGCTTTGGTTAATAAGGGAATTGCCTATGAGATTGACGGTGATGTGTATTACAGTGTGGAGAAATTTCCTGCTTATGGGAAATTGAGCGGAAGAAATCTCGATGATATGAAAGCTGGCGCACGCGTGGATGTGGATGACCGAAAACAACATCCCATGGATTTTGCATTATGGAAAAGCGCTAAACCAGGTGAACCGGCCTGGGAAAGTCCTTGGGGACCTGGGCGTCCGGGCTGGCACATTGAGTGTTCAGCGATGTCTTTAAAATATCTTGGGGAAAGTTTTGATTTCCATGGTGGTGGCAGTGATTTGATTTTCCCTCATCATGAGAATGAAATTGCCCAATCTGAAGCTTGTACCGGGTGTTCACCTTTTGTGCGCTATTGGCTGCATAATGGTTTTATAACTGTTAATGAAGAAAAAATGAGTAAATCATTAGGTAATTTTTTCTTGGTGCAGGATATTCTGGAGCATTATCCGCCCGAAGTTTTGCGGTTCTTTATTATTGCAACTCATTATCGCAGTCCACTGGATTTCAGTGATGAACGCTTAACTGAGGCTGGAAAAAGTCTGGATCGTCTGCGTACTGCTGTGGAAAATTGCCTTGAATTGAATAAAGTAGGCCATGGTGGTGCTAGTGATGCGGCCTTGAATTTACATAAAGCTGCGATACGAGCTCAAGCAGAATTCTGTGCGGCCATGGATGATGATTTTAATACGGCATTGGCGATTAGCACTCTATTTGGTTTAGCAAAAGAGCTGAATGTGTATTATAGTGCAGTTACTGCAGGAAAAGTAAGTCATGATGCTCAGACTTACTCGGCAGCCAGAGATATATATTTTGAGCTAGCGGAGATCCTTGGTATTTTGGTTCAGGAACGGGCTGGCAAACTGAGCGGCAGCGATACTCTGGTGAATGAGCTTATGGATGTCATTATTGAATTGCGCCAACAGGCTCGTCAGCAAAAGGACTGGAAAACGGCTGATCAAATTCGTGACAGATTGAATGCGATTGGGATTGTGCTGGAGGATTCACCCCAAGGGGTAAGGTGGAAGAAACGATGAATTTTGAGCACTTTAAATTCTTAATGAGTAACACATTTAAGCAGGGCACTGAGGATGATGGTGCCCTGCCTGCCAAATATGACAGTGTTGCTGTGGAACGGTTGCATCCTCTAGTATTGGCGTATGTGGGGGATGCCTATTTTACGCTATACATTCGGACAAGGCTGCTTGCTTATGAGCAGAACAAGGTTCGCATTTTACATACTTTTGATGCTAAGATGGTGTCGGCAGCTATGCAGGCACAGGGTTATAAAGGGATAGAAAGCATACTGACTGAAGAAGAAATTGCTGTGGTGCGCCGCGGCCGTAACGCGAAATCAAATGTGCCTAAAAGTGCAACCATCAGCGAGTATCGTTATAGCACCGGCTTTGAAGCTTTGCTTGGTTCGCTGTATCTTAGCGAAAAGTTTGATCGTCTGTCAGAAATTGCTGAAAAAGCATTTGTGGTTATTTCCCGGGAAATGACAAATACAGCGGGAAAAATCTAAAAAACTTGGTGGGGGAGAAAATGAAGGTAAATTTAATTTGGCATACTCCAGAACCACAAAGAGTTGTGGCGATGGCGGCAAGACTATGTTATTCGCCAGTCGGAGCTGAACAGCTTGCAGAGTCAATGTCTGATGAACAAGTGGAAAAGTTAGTGGGTAAGATTGTCGACTTAGGACATTGGTCGACATTGGAGCATGTAAGCTTTACATTTGCCATCGAAGGCGTTTCCAGGGTATTAACTCATCAGCTTGTTCGCCACCGGATTGCCTCGTATTCACAACAATCACAACGGTATGTAAGCGAGCATGATTTTGAATATATTGTACCTCAATCCATTGCGGCAAATGCTGAGGCTGCGACTAAGTTTACTGAGCTTATGAATCAAATTCGTAATACTTATGATGAATTAATTGGTTTAGGGGTTCATAAAGAAGATGCCCGCTACTGTCTAGCCAATGCTACTGAGACTAAGATCGTAGTGACCATGAATGCTCGGGCGCTGCTAAACTTCTTTACTCTGCGGTGCTGCGAACGCGCTCAATGGGAAATACGGCAAATGGCTGAAGGTATGGTAGATCAGGTAAAACAGGTTGCTCCTTTGTTGTTTAAGAAAGCTGGACCTACTTGTGTTGCCGAAGGCTATTGCAGTGAAGGGGCCATGACTTGCGGACGCCTGGCTGCTATCTTGCGCAATGCCAAATAGGTAGTCTGAACCATTCATACTTGCTGCACAAAAACCGGGAGTTATCCCGGTTTTTAAACTTATTAACAAATTTAGTCCTCGTCTTCCCTTTGCGTTCTTTGCGCTTAAAATCGTTCTTCTCTAAGCTTATCTTTAGCCGGCAGCAGGGAAATCCGCCGCTACGGACGTTCCTTACGCCGTTACCGTCAGCAGAGCTGCCGACGGCTGTGGTCACAAGTCCCGCGGCAGAAATCCCTGCTGCCATCCAGTCTTAGATTATTAGAATAGCAACCCTTCGTGTAACCTCTGCGTCCTCTGTGTACTCTGTGGTTAAAATCGTTCCCCTTTAAGCTTATTTTTAGCCGGCAGCAGGGAATCCGCCACTACGGACGTTCCTTACGCCGTTACCGTCAGCGGAGCTGCCGACGGCTGTGGTCACAAGTCCCGCGGCAGAAATCCCTGCTGCCAGCCAGTCTTAGATTATTAGAATACAAACTCTCCACGTTCCCTCTGTGGCCTCTGTGTACTCTGTGGTTCAAACATCGTAGCCCATCCGAGTCCCCTTTGAGTCCTTCGAGTACTTTGCGGTTAAACACCGTCTTCTTTTTTACATAATTTGAACATACATAATTGGTACCTAATTGGAAAAAATAAAATACTGCCTTAGATGGCTGAGGAGGATTATTTATGAGTAATTCAACAGAAATTATTGTAGGTCGTAATAGTGTTATGGAAGCTTTAAAGAGCGGTCGCTCCATTAACAAGGTATTGATTGCCAAAGGTGAACGTCAGGGATCGGTTCGAGAAATTATTGGCTTTGCCAAGAGCAATGGCTTGATTGTTCAAGAAGTTGAAATGAACAAATTGGATGAGTTAGCGGCTGGGATGCGCCATCAGGGAATTGCGGCATTGGCGGCTCCGGTAGATTATGTGGAAATTGAGGATATTCTGGCTAAAGCAACAGAAAAAGGTGAGGCACCGTTTATTGTGTTATTGGACGAACTGGAAGACCCGCACAATCTGGGTGCTATTTTACGGACTGCGGATGCTGCCGGGGTTCATGGTGTTCTTATTCCAAAAAGACGCAGCTGCCCGCTATCAGCAACGGTAGCTAAAACTTCGGCTGGTGCTGTGGAATATGTGCCTGTGGCTCGAATTGGCAATGTTGCGCAAACTTTAAAAGATTTAAAAAAGGCTGGTCTGTGGGTTGTCGGGGCTGATATGGATGGCGACAAAGAGTTTTATCAGGCTGATCTAACAGGCCCGATGGTCGTGGTTGTTGGAAGTGAAGGGAAAGGTTTAGGGCGATTGACCAAAGAGCATTGTGATTTTCTTGTTCGTATTCCGATGAGGGGGAAAATTAATTCATTAAATGCTTCTGTAGCTTGTTCGCTATTACTGTATGAGTCACTGAAGCAACGGGAGATGAAGGCTTAATGAGACAAAAATGGCTGCTGGGATTAGCTGGCTTATTGGTAATTGCAAGCGTCTTTTGTAGTTTGGTTATCGTAAGACCGCTATATGGCAGCAAAGTTTATGCTGGAATTGCGATAGATGGAGTAGAGGTTGGCGGCCATACCAAAGCTGAGGTTGCTCAAATGCTGCAAGTCTGGCAAAAAGAGCAGCAGAATAAAGCCATTAATATATATTATGGGGATACCCTGTTTAGGGTGGATGCACAGAGTATTGATTTTGATTTGGATATTGATGCTACTGTAGAAGAAGTATGGAATATTGGCCGCCGAGGTTCATTGCTGGAAAAAATAAAAAATATCTATGTTGCTGATAATCAAGGCTATCGCATTCCGGTGCGGGTGAAGTATAATGAAAATAAGCTGGCGGAAATAGTCGATCAGTGGAAAGAATCAATTGACCGACCGCCGCGTAATGCAGCCTTAAGTCTACTGACAGGCGGCGTAATCCCTCAGGAACAAGGGCGTAAACTGGAAGTAGAGGCATTAAGACCGCTGGTGTTACAGGCTTTGAAAAAGCCTGATGTCAGCAGTGTTGCTTTACCGGTTACACCGCTCTATCCGGCCATTACAGTTGCTGATATTAATCGAACCGGCATTCGTGAGGCTTTAAGTCAATTTTCAACAAAATTTAACCCTAAAGATGCGAATCGGAGTGCCAATATTCGTTTGGCTGCCAATAAGATCAATGGACATATTGTCTATCCTGGTCAAACTTTTTCGTTCAATGAGACAGTTGGCCCACGAGAAAAAAGCTATGGTTTTAAAGAGGCCATGGAGCTTGTTGATGGTGAGTTGGTACCGGGAATCGGGGGCGGTATTTGTCAGGTGTCCTCCACGCTATACAATGCCGTGCTTTTGGCTGATTTAACGATTAGTGAGCGTTATAATCACTCCAAGCCACTTGGGTATGTAGCGTTGGGGCGGGATGCAACAGTTGTATTTGGCGCGCTTGATTTTCGCTTTGCGAACAATACTGAGTCGCCAGTGATGATTATGGCTGAAGTGGATGGCGACAAATTAATGGTGGGTATCTTTGGACAAAATCGTCTGACCGCGGCAGTTGAGGTTGTTTCAACAGACCAGCGTCTGATACCGCCAGCAGTAATAAAGAAACAAGATCCTACCATGTATTTGGGGGAAACTAAAGTAGACAAACAGGGCAAACCTGGGTATGAAGTTACAACAGTACGGGTAGTGCGTTCACAGGATCGTGAACTAAGAAGAGAGATATTGTCGAAAGATCAATATTTGCCTGATAATACGGTTGTAAAGTTTGGTACGCAAATTCCATCTTTTGTAGTTGACAGATAGCCTGTAAGGGCATAATGGGAGATAAAGGTTTATGAAATTAGCTCGACAAGATCATTTGCTGGTTGACGGATATAATGTAATCAATGCATGGCCGGAGCTTAATATATTTAAGGACAATCTTGAATTTGCCCGTGATCGTTTGATTGATATTATGGCCCACTATGGAGCGTTCAAAGACTATCAGGTTGTTATTGTCTTTGACGCTCATTTTGTGGTTGGTGGAGAAATGCATCGGCAAGTGGTGAAGGGTTTGTCGGTTATTTATACTGAAGAAGGCGAGACTGCTGACAGCTGTATTGAGAAGATGGCTTATATGTTAGTTCGTCAAGGCGAGGCCGTCTATGTTGCAACTTCTGACGGAGCTGAGCAAATGCTGGTATTAGGTGTTGGTGCCTATCGAATTTCTGCCCGTGAATTGCTAAAAGATGTTAAAAGAGTGAATAAAGTGATTAATGAGCGTTTTACGGAAAACACTCAGAACTATCAAAGGCATGAATTGGAAAGTCGTCTCAATGGTGATGTTGCCAAACGCCTAAATGATATAAGGCGCGGCCGTTAAGAAGGATGCCGGGCAGGTGGTAACAATAGGATAAGGACAAGTAACGCTTGACTACTGTGGCGGCACTAGGGTATAATTTGCTTTGAAGAAACATAGATATATGTGATTTGCATAACACAAGCGCATTAGCGCGTTTTCTTTTTATAATGTTAGACAATCTACACTAAGTTATGTAAATGTGCGTCTTTGGTCTCTCCAAGGCTTGGCATAGCTAAGTCTTTTCTAAATAATGCCAAAATAATTTTGGTTACTCTATAGTTGTGATTATATTCAGTTATGGGTGTAATTAGGACTAGCCATCCTTGGGCTTGGGATGGGATTGATTTTATATAATATAGCCAATCAAGGAATGAGGAGGCGGTGCAATGCGGCTAAATACTCAATGCGATTCATACGGCGGATTTGAGAATATGACTGATGAAGAAATTGTGGCTGATGCCAAAGAAAATGATAACACAATCGCGCTGGATTATTTGATTAATAAATACCGCAACTTCGTTCGAGCTAAGGCTAGATCGTATTTTTTGATTGGTGCTGATCGCGAAGATATTATCCAAGAAGGTATGATTGGTTTATATAAGGCCATCAGAGATTTTCGCAATGATAAGTTATCTTCATTTCGCGCTTTTGCCGAGCTTTGTGTAACAAGACAAATTATTACTGCGATCAAAACGGCCACTAGGCAAAAACATATTCCGTTGAACTCATATGTATCACTGAATAAACCGATTTACGACGAAGACTCTGATAGAACATTATTGGATGTGCTTTCAGGATCAAAGATATCAGATCCTGAGGAACTGGTAATTAGTCGTGAGGAATTTATTGATATTGAAGCAAAGATGGGGCAGATTCTCAGTGACTTGGAATGGAAAGTGCTGATGTCTTACCTGGATGGCAAATCATATCAAGAAATAGCGGTTGAATTAGAACGCCATGTTAAGTCGATTGATAATGCTCTGCAGCGTGTTAAGCGTAAGTTAGAGCGGTATCTTGATAATCGCGGCGATGATACTGAAATTCGCGGGATGTACCGTGGGTTAACCGGTCTGAATCGAGAATTGCATGAGTTGTGTGACTGCATTGATGGTGACGATGATTAGATAACATCCGTGAGGATGTTGTTTTTTTTTTACTCGATTACAGGCCGTAGGTATTCTGTAAATGCTCAGAGGATAATGTAATATTTTGACGTATAAGCTAAATAAGACTAAAAACGGTTAGGAGGTCTATGATGTTTAAACGAATTGGTGTACTTACCGGAGGCGGAGATTGCCCAGGACTTAATGCTGTAATTAGGGCGGTTGTCAAAACAGCTGCGAGCCATAATATCCAGGTGTGGGGGATAAAAAATGGTTTTGGCGGCTTAGTGGAAAACCAGATGATAGAGTTAACTGCCGTTAATGTTTCTGGAATTTTACCACGTGGGGGTACTATTTTGGGTACAACCAATCGTGATAATCCCTTTAATTATCGCTTAAAGCAAGAAGGACAGCTTACTTATGTGGATATGTCTGCGCAAGCTATGAATAATCTTAATGAGAAGGCCATTGAAGCGTTAGTGGTCATTGGTGGTGATGGAACTCTTAGAATTGGGGCTGAGTTTGGACAATTAGGTCTCCCGGTGGTTTGTGTTCCTAAAACGATTGATAATGATATACCAGGAACTGAGCGGACTTTTGGTTTTGATACTGCCGTTAGCGTAGCAACAGACGCACTGGATCGGTTACATACGACAGCTGAATCGCATCATCGGGTTATGGTGTTAGAAGTTATGGGACGCTATGCGGGCTGGATTGCTTTGCATTCCGGTTTAGCTGGCGGGGCTGACTGCATCCTCATTCCAGAGATTCCTTATCAATTAGCATCAGTAAATGCTAAGATTATGGATAGACAGCGCCAAGGTAAGCTTTTTAGCATTCTTGTCGTTGCTGAGGGAGCAAGGTCGATCGATGGTGAAATGATTGGTACTAAACCGGCAGAGGGGAGTACTGAGAAAATCCGATTGGGTGGTATTGGTGAGAAAATTGCCAGAGACATCGAGCTGTTAACGGGTGTCGAGTCTAGATGTACAGTATTAGGGCATTTGCAGCGCGGCGGCAGTCCGACCCCGTATGACAGGGTGCTGGCTACTCGTTATGGAGTGGCTGCAGTAGAATGTTTGCTTGCCGGTAAATCTGGCTATATGGTGGCCTTGCAGAATAACCAAATTGTGAATATGCCGCTTCGGGATATTGCGGGTAAAGCGGGTAATGTGCCAGTTGATGGGGATCTTATTAGTGCTGCGCGTGCGATTAATATCTGCTTTGGGGACTAAGCTGACTGGTACTATTTTGCTGCATCATAACATATTATTTACTGTATTTAATCAAACTGCCGACAACGGCAGTTTGATTCGTTTTGATCGGATTTAATTGTTATGAGGGGGCGAATTTGATGACCATCCCATCAGGCAATACTTTGGCTATTTTATGCGGCGGAGGCCCGGCGCCGGGGATTAACAGTGTCATTAGTGCGGTAACCATTGAAGCTGAAAAAAATGGCTGGAAAGTGCTCGGCATCTATGATGGTTTTGCTCATTTAGCAAAAGGTGTGAAGGAGGTTGTTCAGCTTACAACTGAATTGGTCAGCAGAATCCATCTTGAAGGGGGCAGTATTCTGCGAATGTCCCGCTTTAACCCTACCAAAAGTGAAGTCAGTTTAAGTAAGGTCGTCAATACGCTCATTGATCTTGGTGTAACGCATTTGGTTACAATAGGCGGCGATGATACTGCCTATTCTGCAGCTAAAATTTCGGCTTACGCCAAATGCCATCAGGGGGTTGAGGTCAATATTGTCCATGTACCTAAAACCATTGATAATGATCTTCCTTTACCGGAAGGGGTGCCAACTTTTGGTTTTGAAACCGCTCGATCTGTTGGGGCAAGTATTGTGGGAAATTTAATGGAGGATGCAAAAACAACAGGACGGTGGTATTTTGTTATTGCCATGGGGCGAACAGCAGGGCATTTAGCACTAGGAATTGGCAAAAGTGCTGGTGCTACGATTACGATTATTCCTGAAGAATTTACAGAAGGCAAAGTCAGGCTGAAAAAGATTGTTGATATTCTTGTTGGTGCAATTGTCAAGCGATTAGCTTCGGATCGTAACCATGGGGTTGCCATTATTGCTGAGGGAGTCATTGAGAAGATTGCAATTGAGGATTTAACTGAGCTTGGTAGAGTCTGCAGAGATGAGCATGGTCATCTCCGTTATGCTGAGATCAATTTTGGCGATCTCATTAAACAGGAAGTCATGAAAGAATTACAGGCGGCTGGGGTCAAAATGACCATTGTCGATAAGGAAATAGGGTACGAATTGCGGTGTGCGCCGCCAATTGCTTTTGATATTGAATACACGCGCAATCTGGGGTATGCGGCCTATGAATTTTTGCGCAATGGCGGCAGTGATGCCATGATAACCATTCAAAACAACCAGATTGTCCCTGTGGAATTTGATCAAATTCGAGATGTGGCAACCGGTAAGACACAGATTCGCTTAGTGAATATGGAGTCAATGCATTATCAGGTAGCCAAGCGGTTTATGATCCGACTGGAAGAAAGCGATTTAAAATCTACTGTCGTGATTAAAAAAATGGCGCTGCTGACGAATTCATCGCCTGATGATTTTATAAAAAAATATCAATATATTACGCAGTAGGTTGATCGCATAGAATATCAGTTTGCCTGACAATACTATTCATGATAAGTATTGGAGGGGCTGGCATGGACTCTGTTGGGGCGATTTTGTTTCGCGTTATAGCGACAATGACAATTTTGCTTTTCATTTGGTGGATTGGTGGACAGAGGCGCCTAAGTGAATTGCGTCCATTTGGTTTCGTCACATTGGTCGTAGGGGCAACGATTGCGGGGTCTGTTATCGCCGACCCTAACATCGAGCTTGGTGCGGCACTCATTGCTCTCGCTGTACTTGGTATAATCCAAGTATGTTTTGACTGGCTGCTTATTAAAAACCGTAATGTTTATACGGCGGTTAATCATAAGCCGATCGTTGTTATTCAAGATGGGCAGATCATTAAAGAGGGGTTGAGTAAACTTCGGATATCGGTTGAAACACTGCTGCAATTGCTTCGCCAAAACAGTGTTTTTAACATACATGAGGTGGATATCGCCATAGTAGAGCCGCTTGGTGGTTTAAGTATATTAAAAAAGCCTGAATATCAGCCATTGACTCCTAGTCAACTTAAGATGCCGGTTGATGCTAATAAAATTTTGATTCCGGTTATTCTCGAAGGACAATTACAGGAACAAGCACTGCGCGGCTTGGGTTTCTCAGTAGATCAAATTGCTGCTTTTAGGCAGCAAAACGAAGCAGAATTGCATAAGGTTTTTGTAGCTTTTATGGATCAAGAACGTAATCTTCATGTTGTTCATCAGGATGTTTGCAGTGATGATTTGTTCTTACATTAATAAAGGCTCCATAGTAATGCATGAATGATTCCGGTATGGGAAGCTCAGGATGTAATTGAAATTACTACCAAGTAGTGTATAATGTTGTAGGGAGAATCAGGAATGTTGTGATAGGGGATGTGGCTATATGAATGAAAATATTATTGCCGTAATCATTGGAATTGTTGAAGGACTTACTGAATTTTTGCCAGTATCGTCTACAGGCCATATGATACTTGTAGGCTCGATGTTAAATTTTGAAGGTGAGATTGCCAGCGTTTTTGAAGTATTTATTCAATTGGGTGCAATACTTTCAGTGCTGTTTATTTATCGCGATAAATTTATCAGTATGTTAAAACCGCGCCGTCTGAATCTTTATGGGCGTGGTTTGACAATCCAGCATGTGTTGGCTGGTATTGTCCCGGTTATGGGGATCGGCTTTTTATTGCATAAGCCAATCAAAACTTATTTATTTTCACCTTATACGGTCATTATTGGGTTAGTTATTGGCGCAATCTTAATGCTGGTAGCCGAGAGATTTGCTAGTCGACCGACAACGCGCGATGTTGACCATCTTAGCGTAAAGCAAGCATTCTTTGTAGGGTTGTTTCAAATTCTTGCATTATGGCCAGGTTTTTCTCGTTCAGGTTCAACCATTGCCGGAGGCTTGTTTTTTGGTTTAAGCCGCAAGGCTGCAGCCGATTTTTCTTTTATTATTGCTGCACCGTTAATGGCGGTAGCCTGTATTTATGATCTGTTAAAAGTTTGGCATAAATTGAGTGCAGCCGATGTTAATATGTTTGCTATCGGCTTTGTTGTTTCTTTTGTTGTCGCTTATATTTCTGTAGTATGGTTCTTGCGGTTTCTAAACAATTCATCGCTGGCAGCTTTTGCTTTCTATCGCTTTGTGTTGGCTGCCTTTTCGTATTATTATTTTTTTCTTCGATAATTCTTTAAAATTGGAAAAAAATACATAGAAAAATTAGCTTTACATTTAGATGATTTCATGATAATATTATATCTTGTCACCGGGTAATGGTTTATCGCGGGGTGGAGCAGTTGGTAGCTCGTCGGGCTCATAACCCGAAGGCCACAGGTTCAAGTCCTGTCCCCGCAACCAAATTGTCAATAGAAATGAAACAAAAAGATATTGACATAACACCGTTGATGATATATAATAAATCATGTTGTTAAGCAATGTGCTGGTGTAGCTCAATTGGTAGAGCAGCTGACTTGTAATCAGCAGGTTGGGGGTTCAATTCCTCTCGCCAGCTCCATAATGGATGGGTTCCCGAGTGGCTAAAGGGAGCAGACTGTAAATCTGCCGGCTTCGCCTTCGTTGGTTCGAATCCAACCCCATCCACCATTATTTATCGCGGGGTGGAGCAGTTGGTAGCTCGTCGGGCTCATAACCCGAAGGCCACAGGTTCAAGTCCTGTCCCCGCAACCAAGTTTACACGCTGGTGTAGCTCAGTCGGCAGAGCGTATCCTTGGTAAGGATAAGGTCACCGGTTCAATCCCGGTCACTAGCTCCATCATATTCGGCGGCGTAGCTCAGTTGGCTAGAGCATGCGGTTCATACCCGCAGTGTCCGGGGTTCAAGTCCCTGCGCCGCCACCATACAAGTATTCTAGAACCTCGTTGCTACGAGGTTTTTTTGTGTATACGGAAGACTTAAGGCTTCAAGGGGTAACCCCAATGTTGACGTATTAACGATTTTCTTATTTTACATATGGGAGGCGAATTGCTTGGAACACAGACGAGCAATGGCCGTATTATTTATTACTTTATTCTTGGTTATGATTGGGTTTGGTATTGTTATACCCGTGCTGCCCTTCTTAGTGATTAGTCAGCAAGGGACTCCGGCAACTCTTGGTTTGCTGATGGCCACTTACTCCATTATGCAGTTCTTTTTTGCACCTTTATGGGGGAGCTTGTCTGATCGAATTGGGCGGCGGCCTATCCTGCTGCTTGGCTTGATTGGCTATGGACTGAGTTTTATTCTGTTTGGCTTAGCAACAAAGCTATGGATGCTATTTGTGGCTCGCATTGTAGCAGGGATCATTTCTTCTGCTACCTTGCCAACAGCTATGGCGTATATAGCCGATATTACCGGTCCGGACAATCGCGCTAAAGGGATGGGACTGATGGGGGCGGCTATGGGACTGGGGATGATTTTTGGTCCGGCTCTTGGCGGCTGGCTGGGGCATTATGGTTTTGCCTTTCCGTTTTTCGTTGCAGCAGCGCTGGCTTTAGTGAATGCCGGGGTGACTTATTTTTTATTGCCGGAATCCATGCAGCAGCCTCAAGTTACCGTGAAAAAGGCGCCATTGGGTTTGAACTTGTTTCGTGATGTCCGCTTTGTGCTTTATAGCCTATCGTTTATTGTTAGTTTTGCGGTAGCCCTATTTGAGAGTACTTTCACCTTATTTTCTGCCGATAAACTGGGGTTTGGCCCTAAAGAGATGGGAATTGTGTTTGCTGTTTTAGGCGTTTTTACCGTTGTCACGCAAGCTGGGGTTGTCAATAGAGCGGTAAAACGGTTTGGGGATCTTGCGGTTATCATAGCAGGCCTTGTCATAGCTTCTGTTGGTTTCGCGCTCATTATTACAGCGACAGATATGGTCATGCTGCTGGTATTTACCTCGTTTTTTAGTATTGGCAGTTCCTTGCTGCGACCAGGTATTTCGACATTAGTCAGCAAAAATGCCGTGCCGCATGAACAGGGTGAGGCTGTGGGGATAATGCAATCGTTTGACAGTTTGGGCCGGATTTTAGGACCGGCTACTGGAGGAGCAGTCTATAATATCGATCATAATTCACCGTATTTGATCGGCACGGTCTTCTTAGTTTTTGCCATATATCTGGCTAAACATCACACCAGCCGTTTCGGCGAAAATCTTAGATCTTGAGGATTGAATGAATAAAATAGAAAATAGGTGGAAATATTTATAAAATAGCGATATGATAGCTTTTTGTGCCCAAACGGAACTATAAGGGAAATGCAGATTTTGGTTAAAAGGGTTTAGATGGAAAAATAACATGCCAGGGTGCGTGGACTATTGACAGTATGATATAAGTATGCTAGATTATATTAGTGACATTTTGAAGTCTTGTCATATTTACAGGTAAGAGGGGTGCAAATAATGCGCAATGCAGTAACATTGGCCTGTGTTGAATGCAAACAACGCAATTACCAGTCCAATAAAAACAAAAAGAACGACCCGGATAGATTGGAATTTAATAAGTACTGCAAGTTTTGCAAAAAACATACTTTACACAAAGAAACTAAATAATTTATAATTAAGTTTGCATTGACATAAGTAGGGGTATAGCTCAATTGGTAGAGTAGCGGTCTCCAAAACCGTTGGTTGTGGGTTCAAGTCCTACTGCCCCTGCCATACAACTTTGTGTTTAAGCTCAATAGCAGTACGCTACGGGGATGTGAAGAAAAATGGCTGCTCAAGAAACAGCTGTGCAAGGTAGTACTTCGCGCTGGAAGAAATTTTTCCGGGAAGTTAAAGCCGAACTGAAAAAGGTAACATGGCCGAATAAGCAAGAACTTATTTCGTTTACAGGGATTGTATTTGTTTCTGTGATTGCAGTTTCGGTATTGATCTGGTTAGTTGATACACTTTTTAATGAAATATTGCATTTGATCATACGATAAGCCGGCTAAGGGGGTGAGGGACGTAATCGAGCGTCCCTTAAAGGTGATGGAATCCGAAAAAAATTGGTATGTAATCCATACATATTCCGGATATGAAAATAAGGTTAAAGCCAATCTTGAACGTAAAGTTCATTCAATGGCAATGGAAAACGAAATCTTCCGCGTGTTAGTGCCGATGGAAGATGAAGTTGAAATTAAAGATGGCAAGAAGAAAATTGCCAAGAAAAAAGTTTTTCCCGGTTATGTATTGGTAGAAATGATTGTCAACGACAGATCCTGGTATGTTGTACGCAATACACCGGGGGTAACTGGTTTCGTTGGCTCAGGCACTAAACCTATCCCGCTCACCGAAGCTGAAGTGAAACGTATCCTTAAAGCGATGGGCATTGAAGAACTCAGACCAAAGATTGACATTAAAGTTTCTCAACATGTACGCATTAATTCAGGCGCTTTTGAGAATTGGACAGCCACAGTAACGGAGATTTATCCTGATCGTAGCAAACTTAAAGTGCTTGTGAATATGTTCGGGCGTGAAACTCCAGTTGAGTTGGATTTTACACAAGTAGAGAAGATATAGTTATTAAGTTAAGGGGGTGTAATACAAAATGGCTAAAAAAGTTGTTAAACTTGTAAAATTGCAAGTTCCTGCAGGTAAAGCTACTCCAGCGCCTCCGGTCGGTCCTGCGCTCGGTCAAGCTGGTGTTAATATTATGGCTTTCGTTAAGGAGTTCAATGAAAGAACAGCGGCTCAAGCTGGTCTGATCATTCCTGTTGAGATTACAGTATTTGAGGATAGATCATTTACTTTTATCACCAAAACTCCTCCAGCAGCTGTTTTACTTAAAAAAGCTGCTGGCCTTGAAACTGCATCTGGCGAACCTAACAAAAAGAAGGTTGCCAAACTGCAACGTGCAAAAGTACGTGAAATTGCTGAGAGCAAAATGCAAGATTTAAATGCTGCCAGTCTTGAAGCCGCTATGCGGATGATTGAAGGCACAGCTCGCAGCATGGGGATTGACATTATCGACTAATTTGTTATAATGTTGCCCTAGTGGGAGGAAGTTCCGTTAATACCACAATAGGAGGAATAAAGAAATGCCGAAATTTGGTAAGAAATATCAAGAAGCTGCAAAGCTAATTGAAGACAAAGTTTATGAAGCTGAAGAAGCAGTTGATTTAGCAAAGAAAACCTCAATTGCTAAATTTGATGAAACTGTTGAAGTTGCAGTTAAGTTAGGTGTTGATCCTAAACATGCTGATCAACAGGTTCGTGGTGCTGTTGTATTGCCTTATGGTACTGGTAAAACTAAGCGTGTGCTTGTATTTGCTAAAGGCGAAAAGGCTAAAGAAGCAGAGGCTGCAGGTGCAGATTTCGTAGGTGCTGAAGATCTTGTACAAAAGATTCAAGGTGGATGGGCTGATTTTGATGTAGCGGTAGCTACTCCAGATATGATGGGTACTGTGGGCCGTCTAGGTAAAATCCTTGGTCCAAAAGGCTTAATGCCAAACCCTAAAGTTGGTACTGTAACTCTTGATGTCACTCGTGCGATAAATGAAATTAAAGCAGGTAAAATTGAATACCGTACAGATAAAGCTGGGAATATCCACGCTCCTATCGGTAAGGTATCCTTTGATAGTGAGAAGCTTTTGTCGAACTTCCACACCCTGATTGATACATTGATTAAAGTAAAACCGGCAGCTGCTAAAGGTCAATACATGCGTGCTATTACTGTTAGCACTACTATGGGCCCTGGCATTAAGGTTAATCCGTTAAAAGCCTCCGGCAAAAAAGACTAATTTCGCTGATTACCCATAAAAGTAAATAGCATAGTTAGGGCTGTAGACAGCAGGTATTATTTAAAGGACATTGTCCGCCTGCCGAGGCCGGGGATTATAATATGGCTTTATCGCCATTACGACCTCCGGTATTTACTGCCGAGAGGTCGTTTTGTTTTGTCTTGTCTAATTTTGAAAGGAGGTGGATTACGTGGCTGTAACCTCAGAAAAACAAGCAGTGGTTGCTGAGTTAAAAGAAAAACTTGCTAACACAAAAGGTGCTGTGCTTACAAACTACCGTGGTCTAACTGTTGCGCAAGATACCAATCTGCGTCGCAAATTACGCGAAGCCGGTGTTGAATATCGTGTTGTAAAAAATACGATGACTCGGATTGCTGCTAATGAAGTTGGTCTTGCAGGTTTGGATGCTCATCTTGAAGGCCCGACTGCTATAGCCATATCTTTTACTGATCCGGTAGCTCCAGCTAAAGTTATTTCTGACTTTGTCAAAGAAAATAAACTTGAAGTATTGGAAGTTAAAGCTGGTATCGTAGAAGGTCAAGTTATTGATGCTCAAGGCGTTAAAGCGCTGGCTGCTTTGCCGCCGCGCGAAGTGCTTATTGCTCAAGTATTGGCTGGAATGCAATCTCCGATTGTTGGTCTGGTCAATGTTTTACAAGGTTCTATCCGCAACTTGGTTTATGCGCTTGATGCCGTACGCCAACAAAAAGAATCTGCTTAATTATTAAGCAAAAAAACAAAAAATAATTTTTTATGAAATTTATGGAGGTATATTTAAAATGGCTACTAAAGAAGAAATTATGCAAGCGATTGAGAGCATGACTGTTCTCGAATTATCCGAATTGGTGAAAGCTCTTGAAGAAAAATTTGGTGTTTCTGCTGCTGCTCCTGTAGCTGTAGCTGCTGCTCCAGCTGCTGCTGCTGCTGCTGTTGAAGAAAAAACTGAATTTGACGTAATTCTTACTAACGCTGGCGCTGGTAAAATCAACGTGATCAAAGTTGTTCGCGAAATCACTGGCCTTGGTCTTAAAGAAGCGAAAGAACTTGTTGACGGCGCTCCTAAAGCTGTTAAAGAAAAAATTTCCAAAGCTGATGCTGATGCTCTTAAAGCTAAACTTGAAGAAGCTGGCGCAACTGTCGAAGTTAAGTAATTTCATTCTTAACGGGTATATAGTAAAAAATAAGAGTACCGCTGCCGGTACTCTTTATTTTTTCCCATATATGGATTTAATTTCTTGACAAAATATACGTAGTATGATAATATTCTTAAATGCGACATGTTTGACTGTATGACGCAGATTTTTTCCCAACGAGGGAGTTGGCAAAAAAATCGAAAAACTTTCTGATTTAGGTATAACTTAATGATTGGCAGGAAATAGTAATATAATGGAGGATGAAACGGGGTTTTTCATCGGACTTAAAAAAGCAAGGTTTAATTTTTAATTGAAGAGCCTTGCCTTTTTCGTATTTATTATTTACAAAGTATCATTATGTTATGTGTAAGTTTTAGTTTTAGTCAATTTGGGCTAAGGGGTGAAGGATTTAATGTTCAATCCTGTTCCGGTGGGCAAAAGAGTTAGGTACAGCTTTGCGAAAACTAGAGAAGTACTTGACATGCCCAATCTTATTGAAATCCAGAAAAATTCCTACACTTGGTTCTTAAAGGAAGGACTGCAAGAAATATTTCATGATATTTCGCCAATCCAGGATTTTACCGGTAACTTGGTGTTGTCATTCGAAAACTTCAGTTTGGGTGAACCAAAATATGATGTGGAAGAGTGCAAAGAAAGAGATGTTACCTATTCTGCTCCGCTCCGGGTTAATGTCCGGCTGATTAACCGTGAGACTGGTGAAATTAAAGAACAAGAAGTTTTTATGGGCGACTTCCCACTGATGACTGATAACGGTACATTTATCATCAATGGTGCCGAACGTGTTATCGTCAGTCAGTTAGTACGCTCACCTGGTGCATATTATGGTGAGACTATCGATACAAGCGGTAAGAAACTATATAATGCAACAGTGATTCCTAACCGTGGTGCCTGGCTGGAGTTAGAGACCGATGCGAATGACGTTGTCTCAGTTCGTGTGGACCGAACTCGTAAATTGCCGGCAACAGTGCTGATACGCGCACTCGGGTTTGGTTCAAATGGTGCCATTACTGAATTGTTTAGTGAGGATACACGTATCAGAGCTACTTTGGAACGTGATAACACGGCTTCCAGAGAAGAGGCTTTGGTCGAAATATATAAAAGGCTGCGCCCAGGTGAGCCGCCTACAGTAGATAATGCTACCCAATTGCTGGAGTCGTTATTCTTTGACCCTAAGCGATATGATTTGGCGACTGTTGGACGTTACAAACTAACTAAGAAGTTAGGCTGGAGACGTCGCCTTTTAGGAAAAACGCTTTATCAGCCGATTGTTGATAAAGAAACAGGCGAGATTATTGTAGCCGAAGGCACGCTTCTTGAAGAAAAAGATCTTGATACAATTGAAGCCAGCAATGTCTTCAATTCTGATAATATTATTGAAGTAAAGGTCAAAGCAAAAGACGGAACACCGGTAAAAATGCTTTGTACGCCAAAACTTCCTTATACTCACCGTACCATTACACGCCATGATATTATGGCATCTATTAACTATTTGTTAAACCTGATGGATGGCTTCGGTCACACCGATGATATTGATCATCTGGGGAATCGTCGTCTGCGTTCAGTAGGAGAACTTCTGCAAAATCAGTTCCGGATTGGTTTATCCCGGATGGAACGGGTTGTAAAAGAACGCATGACCATTCAGGATGTTGATGTCATCACACCACAGGCTTTAATTAATATTCGTCCAGTTGTTGCAGCAATTAAAGAATTTTTTGGCTCCAGCCAGTTGTCTCAATTTATGGATCAGACCAATCCGCTGGCGGAACTTACTCATAAAAGACGTCTTAGTGCGCTCGGCCCTGGTGGTTTGAGCCGGGAACGTGCGGGTATGGAAGTTCGTGACGTCCATCACTCTCACTATGGACGGATGTGTCCAATTGAAACGCCTGAAGGTCCGAATATCGGTCTGATTGGTTCGCTTTCAACTTATGGACGGATCAATGAATTCGGTTTTATGGAGACTCCATATCGGAAAGTTGACCGTTACAATCATATCGTTACTGAAGATGTGCGTTACCTGACCGCTGACGAAGAAGATGAAGTCGTTATTGCTCAGGCGAATGAAGCGCTTACTGCTGAAGGCTGGTTTAAAGAACCGCGGGTTACAGTTCGTTACAAGGATGAGACTATCGTTGTACCAGCTGAACGCGTTGACTATATGGATGTCTCGCCTAAGCAGGTCGTATCGATTGCAACGGCTATGATTCCATTCCTGGAGAATGATGATGCCAACCGTGCTTTGATGGGTGCGAACATGCAGCGTCAGGCCGTGCCTCTCTTAAGAACGCAGGCTCCAATTGTTGGTACTGGGATGGAATATAAGGCAGCCCGAGATTCAGGGGTTGTTATTCTAGCTAAAAATGCGGGTATCGTAGAACGGGTTACTGCAATCGATATCCAGATACGGACAGAAAAAGGCTCGTTAGATAGTTATAAACTACTGAAATATCTTCGTTCCAATCAAGGAACTTGTATTAATCAGAAGCCAATTGTATTTAAAGGTGAACGAATTGAAAAAGGTCAAGTTCTAGCTGACGGCCCAGCTACTGATAACGGAGAACTGGCACTAGGTTTCAACGTATTGGTCGCATTTATGCCTTGGGAAGGTTACAACTACGAGGATGCGATCTTGCTTAGTGAGAAATTGGTCAAAGAAGATGTCTTTACATCCATACATATTGAAGAATATGAGTGCGATGCCAGAGATACCAAGTTAGGTCCTGAAGAAATTACGCGCGATATTCCAAATGTTGCTGAAGAAGCCCTGCGTGACCTTGATGACCGTGGTATTATCCGGATCGGTGCCGAAGTACGGCCTGGAGACATTCTTGTAGGCAAGGTTACTCCGAAAGGTGAGACCGAACTTACAGCTGAAGAACGTTTGCTGCGCGCTATCTTTGGTGAGAAGGCACGCGAAGTGCGTGATACTTCGCTGCGTGTACCTCATGGTGAAGCTGGTAAAATCGTTGATGTGAAAGTGTTTAGCCGTGAAAATGGTGATGAACTTCCACCTGGCGTAAACCATCTTGTCCGTGTATACATTGCTCAGAAACGTAAAATTTCTGAAGGCGATAAAATGGCTGGACGTCACGGTAATAAAGGGGTAGTTTCCCGGATTATGCGTGAAGAAGACATGCCGTTCTTACCAGATGGAACTCCTGTGCAAATCGTGTTGAATCCACTCGGTGTTCCGTCGCGTATGAACATCGGACAGGTTCTGGAAACGCATTTGGGTATGGCAGCAGCATTCCTTGGTATGCAGATCAAACAAGGTGATCCTAACGTAGCTGACAAACTTCGTGCCGTTGGTTATGATGTTGATACCCATGGTTTGCCAAAGCCCGATATTGCTGGTGTCCATCTTGCCACTCCAGTATTTGACGGAGCAAAAGAGAATGAAGTGTTTGCTTCTTTGAAACTAGCAGGCTTATCCGATAATGGGAAAACAACGTTATATGATGGACGGACAGGCGAAGCTTTTGATAATCCTGTTACTGTCGGTTTTGTATATATGTTAAAACTTGCCCATTTGGTTGATGATAAAATTCATGCCCGTTCCACTGGTCCATACTCACTTGTTACGCAGCAGCCGCTGGGTGGTAAAGCTCAATTCGGTGGTCAGCGTTTTGGTGAGATGGAGGTTTGGGCGCTTGAAGCTTATGGTGCTGCTTATACATTGCAGGAACTCTTAACTGTTAAGTCTGATGATGTTGTTGGACGTGTTAAGACCTATGAAGCCATTGTAAAAGGCGAAAATGTTCCTGAACCAGGGGTGCCGGAATCCTTCAAGGTATTGATTAAGGAATTACAGAGTATCGGTCTGGATGTAAAAATCCTCACCGAAGATGCTCAAGAGATACTGATTCGTGAGTCTGACGAAGATATTCATGAAACAGCCAAAGAGCTTGATTTAAGTATTGGCGGCGGTGAACCTTCAGCACCTCACGAGCGGAAAAAAGCCGATTTTGAGCCAGATATTGTCGATGAGATCGAAGCTGGTGACGATATTGAGCCATTGGAAGAAGAATTAGATATCATCGCTGAGTTGGGCGATATGGGTGAGGATAGCTACGAAATCCCCGCCGCGGTGGATGAAGAAGATGAATTTCCTAACCGCAAGCCAAGTGCTAAAAAGGTAAAAGAAAAAGCTAAGAAGCTAAACCCCCGTGATTTTCTGGAAGAGTTTGAGGATGATACCGAAGAATAGAAGGGAGTGATAACCCCTTGTTGGATGTAAATAATTTTGATTCTATGCGCATAGGCCTAGCTTCTCCGGAGCAGATTCGCAAGTGGTCGCACGGCGAAGTTAGAAAACCTGAAACAATTAACTACCGCACACTAAAACCAGAACGAGAAGGCTTGTTTTGTGAAAAGATCTTTGGACCACAGCGGGACTGGGAGTGTCATTGTGGTAAGTATAAGCGCATACGTTACAAAGGGATTGTGTGTGACCGCTGCGGCGTTGAAGTAACTCGCTCGAAAGTTCGTCGTGACCGGATGGGTCATATCGAACTGGCGGCACCTGTTTCACATATTTGGTATTTTAAAGGTATTCCAAGCCGTATGGGTCTAATACTTGATATTTCACCACGGTCACTGGAAAAGGTTTTATACTTCGCATCATATATCGTACTGGATCCAGGCGATACTCCGTTGATGAAAAAGCAGCTCCTGAGTGAAAACGAATATCGTGATTATCGTGACAAATACGGTAATTCCTTTAAAGTCGGAATGGGTGCTGAATCAATCAAGAAACTGTTGGCAGAGCTTGATCTTGAAAAACTTGGCCGGGAATTGCGTCAAGAGTTAAAAGAAGTCAGCGGCCAACGCAAAATAAGAGCAATTCGTCGGTTGGAAGTTGTTGAGGCTTTCCGTAAATCAGGTAATATGCCTGAGTGGATGATTATGGATGTTGTTCCAGTCATACCGCCGGAATTACGCCCAATGGTTCAACTTGACGGCGGCCGTTTTGCAACCTCAGACTTAAATGACTTGTACCGTCGGGTTATTAACCGTAACAATCGTCTGAAACGATTGCTGGATCTTGGTGCACCGGATATCATTGTACGCAATGAAAAACGTATGCTGCAAGAGGCGGTAGATGCATTAATCGATAATGGCCGTCGTGGCCGCCCGGTTACTGGACCAGGCAATCGCCCGCTAAAATCTTTAAGTGATATGCTCAAAGGTAAGCAAGGGCGTTTCCGTCAGAACTTACTTGGTAAACGGGTTGACTATTCTGGTCGTTCGGTTATCGTTGTTGGTCCGGAATTAAAACTGCATCAATGTGGTCTGCCAAAAGAAATGGCTTTGGAATTGTTCAAACCATTTGTTATGAAGAAGCTGGTCAATGCTGGTCATGCTCATAACATTAAAAGTGCTAAGCGGATGGTAGAAAGAGTACGTCCTGAAGTTTGGGATGTTCTCGAAGAGGTTATTAAAGAACATCCGGTTCTGCTCAACCGTGCGCCGACACTGCATCGACTTGGTATCCAAGCATTCGAACCAGTTTTGACTGAAGGGCGTGCCCTGAAGATTCATCCATTGGTGTGTACTGCTTATAATGCCGACTTTGACGGTGACCAAATGGCTATCCACGTGCCGCTATCTGCTGAAGCGCAAGCTGAAGCACGCCTCCTGATGCTGTCTGCTCATAATATTTTATCAACAAAAGACGGTAAGCCGGTTGCAGTGCCTACGCAAGATATGGTACTTGGTACGTACTATTTAACCATTGAAAGACCTGGCGCATTAGGTGAAGGTAAAATTATGACCAACATCAACGAAGCGCTGCTGGCTTATCAACATAAAGAATTATCATTACAGGCAAAAATTAAAGTTCGTATTCCTGGCTATGGACTGGTTAATACCACGCTTGGCCGGATGATCTTTAATGAAAGCCTGCCAGAGGAAATTCGTTATTATTACCAAGAAAATGACGAATGGTATCTCGGCATCCTGATGGATAAAAAACAATTAGGCAAGCTAGTCGACAATTGCTACCGTAAATTTGGTAATGCCAAAACTGCTGTAGTGCTTGATAAAGTCAAATCATTAGGTTACTCCTTTGCTTGCCGGGCCGGGGTTACAGTGGCGATTGCCGATATTATGGTACCGCCTGAGAAAAAAGAAATTCTGGCTAAAGCTGAAGCCCAGGTTGATACCATTGATAAACAATACCGTCGTGGGTTGATTACCGATGATGAACGTTATAAAAAAGTGATTGATCTGTGGACTAAAGCTACGGATGATGTAACAGGCGCTATGATGAACAATCTGGATCGTTTTAATCCGATCTATATGATGGCTAACTCTGGTGCCCGCGGTAATATTCAACAGATTCGTCAGCTTGCCGGTATGCGTGGTTTGATGGCCGATCCATCTGGCCGAATCATCGACTTACCGATTAAAGCGAATTTCCGTGAAGGGTTAACCGTATTAGAGTACTTTATCTCGACACACGGAGCTCGTAAAGGTTTGGCCGATACGGCACTTAGAACAGCTGACTCGGGTTACTTGACCCGTCGTCTGGTCGATGTTGCCCAGGATGTCATTGTACGTGAAGATGATTGTGATATTGTCGGAATTAATCTGGTACGTGAACGGGCTAAACTGGCTAAATCCAGCACCAGTGCTATCGGCTTTTTGCGCGAAACCCTGTTGGGACGATTGCTGGCTCATGATGTGCTTGATCCTAAGACAACCGATATTTTAGTTCCTCTGGAAACCGTGTTGGATGATGATAATCTGCGGATTATCGGTGAACATGGTGTGCCAGAAATCACTATTCGGGGAACCTCAGCACAAACTGAAGAAGATGTCAGCAATTCGGCATCTACGGAGACCATTGTATTGGGAGCTCCTGAAGAACATGTTCGTCAAACGCTTAAACAGGCTATGGTTCGTGAAATGCTTGGTAAAAACACGTTAGGTGTGATTACCGACAGTACTGGTGAGGAAATAGTCCCAGCCAACACAACCTTGAAAGAAGAGCATATTGAAGCCATTTTGGGCAGTGATGTCCGGGAAGTAAAAGTTCGCAACAATAATATCAAAGGTATTGAAGTTGAAGCGATTACTGAAGGCTCAGCTATGATTGAGCATTTAAAAGACCGGATTATTGGCAGAATTGCTGCGGAAGATATTGTTGATCCAGCAACTGGAGAAACGATTGTTCACCTTAATGATGAAATTGATGAGGAACTTGCTGAGAAAGTTGTCAAAGTCCGCAAACAGGTTTCTATTCGTTCTGTGCTTACGTGTAAATCGCTTTATGGCGTATGTATTAAGTGCTATGGCCGTAATCTGGCCACAGGTCATGCTGTTGATGTTGGTGAGGCAGTAGGGATTATTGCCGCTCAGTCTATCGGTGAACCTGGAACGCAGCTCACGATGCGTACTTTCCATACCGGTGGTATCGCCGGTGATGATATTACACAAGGTTTGCCAAGGGTCGAAGAATTGTTCGAGGCCCGCAAACCAAAACGCCAGGCCATCATCACTGAAATCCAAGGTAAAGTTGAAATTAAAGAAATCAAAGGAATGCGTAAAGTTACGATCTTCCCAGAGTCTGGTGAAGAGCGTATCTATCAAATTCCATATGGTGCACGCATTATTGTCAGTGAAGGCCAGGTTGTTGAAGCTGGTGAGCGCTTGACTGAAGGTGCGGTTAACCCTCATGACATCCTACGCGTTCGTGGTCTTAAAGATACGCAGCGTTACCTTGTATACGAAGTTCAAAAGGTTTACAAGTCGCAGGGTGTTGAAATTAATGATAAGCACATCGAGGTTATGGTGCGGCAAATGCTGCATAAAGTCAAGGTCGAAGAATCTGGTGATACTGATCTTCTACCAGGCGAATATATCGATGTGAACACTTTTGAAGAAGAAAATGCAAAAGCGATTGAAGCTGGCAATGAACCGGCAGTGGCTCGTCCAATTCTGCTTGGGATCACTAAGGCTTCACTGGCAACAGATTCCTTCTTATCGGCAGCTTCTTTCCAAGAAACAACACGTGTCTTGACCGATGCTGCAATCAAAGGTAAGGTTGATCCGTTATTAGGACTTAAAGAAAATGTTATTATCGGTAAACTGGTACCAGCTGGTACTGGTATGAGCCGCTACCGGAATATAAAAATAACTAGACCTTCTGCTGAAGTTGTTGTACCGGAATAAGACTACAGTTTGAATGTGAGTTAACACATATTTCTACCATAAAAACGAGGCGGTTTCTAACTGCCTCGTTTTTATACAATCTATAAAATACAGTTATTTTGTATAAATATTGGACATGAAACGATTTTGTACGCAATAAATGGACATTTTCATGCATATTTCGTGAATAAACGTGAAAGATATAGACTATGACACACACCGAACCGTGTGCATAAAAAATGCTGATAAAACTAGAGAAAACCTGCATTTTTATCATTAATTTTATTGACATTGCCTATGTGGAATGTTAATATATTAGAGTGTCTGTTAGACAACAGTGATTTATTGGTAATTAGGAGTGAACAATATGTCGCTTGACGCCTTGAAAACTGCGAAGAAAGTGATCGGAGTTAAGCAAGTAACCAAAGCAGTGACAAAAGGGATTGCCGAAACAGTGTTTGTGGCAGCGGATGCTGACAAACGAGTCATTCAACCGCTGGTTGAAGTATGTAGCCGTCACAGCATTGCAGTCGAAGAAGTGCCCAGTATGGTTGAGTTAGGTCAAGCCTGTTCGATCGAAGTGGGGGCAGCGGCTGCAGCCATTGTGAAGCAAGGGTAATGCGTTAAATATTTTATCTTTTGTCAATGACGAAAGATAAAATTATTAAATAATAAATTCAAATTTGAGGAAGGAGGTGTCTGTATGCCTACAATTAACCAATTAGTACGTAAAAGTAGAGAAGAAATACTTAAGAAATCTACTGCACCAGCTTTGAAGGAATCTCCACAAAAGCGCGGTGTGTGCACAAGAGTATATACAACCACTCCTAAAAAACCTAACTCCGCGTTAAGAAAAGTAGCGAGGGTAAGATTGACCAATGGTATCGAAGTGACTGCGTATATTCCTGGTATTGGCCATAATTTGCAGGAGCACTCCGTGGTATTGATCAGAGGTGGCAGGGTAAAAGATTTACCTGGTGTTCGTTATCACATCATCCGCGGTGCGCTTGATACTGCCGGTGTACAAAATCGTAACCAAGGCAGATCAAAATATGGTACTAAGCGCGCTAAGAAAAAGTAAGGTTTCAAGCTAATATTTGGATGAAGGAGGGATAATATGCCAAGAAAAGGACCTGTACCTAAACGTGATGTACTGCCTGATCCGGTGTATAACTCGAAAATTCTCACTAGATTTATCAATAAAGTTATGCTTTCTGGTAAAAAAGGCGTTGCTGAAAAAGTAGTATATGACGCTTTTGAAAATATAAGAGCTAAAACTGGTAAAGATCCATTAGAAGTATTTGAAGTAGCGATGAAAAATGTTATGCCAGTTTTGGAAGTTCGTGCTCGTCGTGTCGGCGGTGCAAACTACCAAGTTCCGGTTGAAGTGCGTCCAGAACGCCGTTTGACTTTAGGAATTCGCTGGTTGGTAAACTACGCAAGACTTCGTGGTGAAAAAACCATGAATGAAAGATTGGCTAATGAATTGCTTGATGCAGCGAACAACACTGGTGCTGCCATTAAGAAAAAAGACGATACGCATAAGATGGCAGAAGCCAATAAGGCGTTTGCTCACTATCGCTGGTAAAAAATAACTGGTGTTTAAACGTAAACCGTAAGGAGTGATGATAGTGGCTAGAAAGTTTCCTCTCTTAAAGACGCGGAACATTGGCATCATGGCACATATTGACGCCGGCAAGACCACTACAACTGAACGTATACTGTTTTATACCGGTAGAGTACACAAAATTGGTGAAGTACATGATGGTGCCGCAACTATGGACTGGATGGTGCAGGAACAAGAGAGAGGTATAACTATCACTTCTGCTGCTACTACTTGTGAATGGGCGGGACATCGCATAAACATCATTGACACACCAGGACACGTGGACTTTACTGTTGAGGTAGAACGGTCACTCAGAGTGCTTGATGGTTCGGTTGCTGTATTTTGTGCGAAAGGTGGCGTAGAGCCTCAATCTGAGACTGTATGGCGCCAAGCTGATAAATATGGCGTACCACGTATGGCATATGTCAACAAAATGGATATTCTGGGTGCTGATTTCTATCGCGTTGTCGATATGATGAAAACCCGTTTAGGTGCTAACGCAGTGCCAATTCAACTTCCAATTGGATCTGAAGATGTTTTCAAAGGCATCGTCGATCTTGTGGAAATGAAAGCCTTGATCTACACAGATGATCTTGGTAAAACTAGCGAAGCAACTGAAATTCCTGAAGAGTTACAAGAACAAGCTGAACTTTATCATCAAAATCTGCTTGATGCAGTTGCTGAAAGCGATGATGACTTGATGATGAAATATCTTGAGGGTGAAGAGCTTACTGTTGAGGAAATCAAAGCTGGCGTTCGCAAAGCAACGATTGCTTGTAAAATGACTCCAGTACTTTGCGGATCCTCGTACAAAAACAAAGGTGTTCAACCGATGTTGGATGCAGTTGTTGAGTATATGCCTTCGCCGCTTGATGTACCAGCAATCAAAGGGGTTAACCCAGATACTGGTGCAGAAGATAAACGCGAATCTGATGACAGCCTGCCGTTCTCGGCGCTGGCCTTCAAAATTATGGCTGACCCCTATGTGGGTAAGCTGGCGTTCTTCCGGGTGTACTCTGGTAAATTAACTTCAGGATCCTATGTGTTCAACTCCACAAAGGGTAAGAAAGAACGTATCGGCCGAATTCTGCAAATGCATGCCAATCGTCGTGAAGAAATCGAAGAGGTTTTCAGTGGTGATATTGCAGCAGCTGTTGGCTTGAAAGATACTGTGACTGGCGATACTCTATGTGACGATAAAAACCCAATCATCTTAGAATCCATGGTTTTCCCTGAACCGGTTATCAATGTAGCCGTTGAACCGAAAACCAAAGCTGACCAAGAAAAGATGGGTGTAGCATTGGCTCGTCTGGCTGAAGAAGATCCTACCTTCCGCATTTGGACTGATCAAGAAACTGGTCAAACTATTATCGCTGGTATGGGTGAGCTTCATCTTGAGATTATCGTAGACCGTATGCTAAGAGAATTCAAAGTGGATTGCAACGTTGGTAAGCCTCAAGTTGCCTATCGTGAAACAATCCGTAAAGCAGTTAAATCTGAAGGTAAGTTTGTACGTCAGTCCGGTGGTCGTGGTCAATACGGTCACTGCTGGTTGGAAATTGAACCTCAAGAGGTTGGCAAAGGCTTTGAGTTTGTTAACAAAGTCGTTGGTGGTGCAATCCCTAGAGAATATATCAGTCCAATCGAAGCTGGTATTAAAGAAGCTATGGAAAATGGCGTTATTGCTGGCTATCCGATGGTAGATATTAAAGTAACTGTAGTGGATGGTTCCTACCATGATGTCGACTCTTCGGAAATGGCGTTCAAAATTGCTGGTTCAATGGGCTTCAAGTCCGGTTGTGCTAAAGCCAACCCGACACTCCTTGAACCATATATGAAAGTTGAAGTAACTGTTCCGGAAGAGTACATGGGTGATGTTATCGGCGACTTGAATTCAAGACGTGGCCGCATAGAAGGCATGGAAGCACGCGCTGGCGCACAAGTGATCAACTCATTTGTACCACTTGCTGAAATGTTCGGATATGCAACAGACCTTCGTTCCAAAACTCAAGGCCGCGGCAATTATTCCATGGAAATTTCTCACTATGATGAAGTTCCTAAAAATATTTCTGAAGCTATTATCGCAAAAGTAAAAGGCGCGTAAAGCAGGAAAATTAAAGGAGGATAAAAACAATGGCAAAGAAAAAGTTTGAAAGAAACAAACCACACGTAAACATTGGTACAATCGGTCACGTTGACCATGGTAAAACTACTTTAACAGCAGCTATTACCAAAGTATTAGCAAAATCAGGTGGAGCTGAATTCTTAGCTTACGACATGATCGATAAAGCTCCAGAAGAAAGAGAACGCGGTATCACTATCAATACTGCCCACGTTGAGTATGAGACTGCAAACCGTCACTATGCTCACGTTGACTGCCCAGGCCATGCTGACTATGTTAAAAACATGATCACTGGTGCTGCGCAAATGGATGGCGCTATTCTTGTTTGTAGCGCAGCTGATGGTCCTATGCCACAAACTCGCGAGCACATTCTTCTGTCCCGCCAAGTAGGCGTACCAGCAATGGTTGTGTTCCTGAATAAAGCTGACATGGTTGATGATGCTGAACTTATGGAGCTTGTAGAGATGGAAGTTCGTGAACTTCTTTCCAGCTATGATTTCCCAGGCGATGACATTCCTGTAATCGCTGGTTCTGCTCTGAAAGCTCTTGAAGGCGATGAAGCTTATGAAGCAAAAATCATTGAATTGATGGATGCTGTTGATGAGTACATCCCAACTCCTGTTCGCGACACTGACAAAACTTTCTTGATGCCTGTCGAGGACGTTTTCACAATCACTGGTCGTGGTACTGTTGCTACTGGCCGTGTAGAGCGTGGAGCAATTAAAGTTGGCGATACCATCGAAATCGTTGGTATGACTGAAAAACCTAAATCCACTGTTATCACTGGTGTAGAAATGTTCCGCAAACTGCTTGATTCTGCAGTTGCTGGTGACAATATCGGTGCTCTGCTTCGTGGTGTTGAGCGTAAAGAAATCGAGCGCGGTCAAGTATTGGCCAAGCCAGGTTCCATTAAGCCACACACTAAATTCAAAGCAGAAGTTTATGTACTGTCAAAAGAAGAGGGTGGACGTCATACTCCATTCTTCACTAACTATCGTCCACAATTCTACTTCCGTACAACTGACGTTACTGGTGTAGTAAACCTTCCTGAAGGTGTGGAAATGGTTATGCCTGGCGACAACATTCAAATGTCAATCGAGCTTATCACTCCGATTGCGATTGAAGCTGGTCTGCGTTTCGCGATTCGTGAAGGCGGCCGTACTGTAGGCGCTGGCGTTGTTGCTTCCATCGAAGCTTAATTTTTCTGTAGGGGCGGCCACAGGTCGCCCCTATATAAAAGATATATGGATGTTACCCAATGCGATGACGTGGAAGGTTGCCCGCGTGGTAGCGGGGTGAATTTCCGCGGAGAATGTCCGTTCAAAAGAAACCGGGCGATAAGGAGGAAATAAAATGGCTAAACAACAAAAAATCAGAATCCGTCTTAAAGCATATGATCATAAGGCGCTTGACCAAAGTGCAGTGAAAATTGTTGAAACAGCAAAAAGAACTGGCGCTTTAGTATCGGGGCCTATTCCACTTCCTACCGAGAAAAATATTTTTACAATTCTTCGTTCTCCACATGTCAATAAAGACTCTCGGGAGCAGTTTGAAATGCGTACCCATAAACGTCTAATTGACATCCTTGAGCCGACTTCAAAGACCGTTGATGCATTAATGCGTCTCGATCTGCCGGCTGGTGTGGATATCGAGATTAAGCTGTAGGAGGAGGTGGCAATAATGGCTAAAGGAATCTTAGGTAAAAAACTTGGTATGACCCAAATCTTTACTGAAGAAGGTAAGGTAGTTCCGGTTACAGTCGTTGAGTCTGGCAAAACCGTTGTAATTCAAAGCAAAACTGTTGAAAACGATGGATATAATGCGGTGCAATTGGGCTTCGGCACTGTTAAAGATAAAAAGGTTACCAAACCGATGAAAGGTCATTTTGCTAAGGCCGGTGCTGCACCGGTGAAGTTCATCCGCGAAATGCGCCTGCCCAGCGCTGCTGAATATAATCAAGGCGATGTAATAGGCGTAGATATATTCAGTGCCGGTGAATTGGTTGATGTGACTGGTACCGCAAAAGGTAAAGGGTTTGCCGGCGGTATTAAACGCCATAACTTCAGACGTGGACCAATGGCTCACGGCTCGAAATCTCACCGGGAACCAGGTTCAATGGGTCCACGGATGAGCGGTGGCGGCGGTAAAGTATTTAAAGGTAAAAAATTGCCTGGTCAAATGGGCGGGCAAAAAGTGACTATACAACGTCTGAGCGTCGTTAGAGTTGATTCAGAGCGCAATTTGATTTTAATCAAAGGTGCAATTCCTGGACCTAAAGGCAGCCTTGTTGTGATAAAAAATACTGTAAAGCCTAAGAAATAAGTTCGGGGGTCCCGAACATCGAAAGGAGGATGTGCTATATGCCGAAAGTAGCAGTATATGATATAACCGGTAATCAGACTGGTGATATTGAATTAAATGAAAACGTATTTGGTGTAGAAGTAAATGAGGCTGTCATTCATCAAGCAGTAGTTATGCAGCTTGCGAGTCAACGTCTTGGAACTCACGCCACTAAAACCAGAGGTTTAGTACGCGGTGGCGGTCGTAAACCTTGGAAACAAAAAGGTACTGGCCGGGCCCGCGCTGGTAGCACTCGTTCACCAATTTGGGTAGGTGGTGGTACTGTATTTGGTCCACAACCGCGCTCCTATGCGTTTAGAATGCCTCGTAAACAACGCCGCTTAGCGATTAAATCAGCTTTGTCTGCGAAAGTACAAGAAGGCGAATTAGTGGTTGTTGATAACATCAACTTCGACGAGCCTAAAACTAAGAATGTTATAAAAATGCTGAATGACTTTAAAGCAGCTAATGATAAAGCTCTTATCATCACTGCTGATATCATTGATGCTGTGGAAAAATCTTCCCGCAACATTCCTGGAGTTAAGGCAATTGGTTCACTTGGTCTTAATGTTTATGACATTCTGTATCATAGCAAAGTATTTATTACTAAAGATGCAGTCACCCGCATTGAGGAGGTGCTTGCGTAATGACAAATGCACGCGATGTATTGCTTCGCCCAATGGTTACTGAAAAAACAACCAGCTTAATGCAAGATAACAAATACACTTTTGTTGTTGCTCCTTCAGCCAACAAAATTGAAATTCGCAAAGCTGTTGAAGAAATTTTCAAAGTAAAAGTTCTTGATGTACACACAATCCGCGTTCTCGGCAAAACTAAGCGGATGGGACGTACACAAGGTAAACGTTCGGATTATAAAAAAGCAATCGTTAAACTCGCTCCTGGTGAGCGGATCGAATTCTTTGAAGGTGTATAATCACTAGATTATTGCGAAAAGGAGGGGCACCAATGGCAGTAAAAAGTTTTAAACCTTATTCTGCAGGCAGAAGATTTATGACAGTAGCCAGCTTCAATGAAGTTACTACTGATAAACCTGAACGTTCACTTGTTGAACGCCTGCAAAAACATGCTGGACGTAATAACCAAGGCCGGTTGACAGTTAGACATCAAGGCGGCGGTCATAAACGTCTGTATAGAGTCATTGATTTCAAGCGTAATAAAGACGGCATTCCTGCAAAAGTTGCTACAATTGAGTATGATCCTAACCGTTCATCTCGTATTGCACTGTTAAACTATGCAGATGGCGAAAAACGCTACATCTTAGCGCCAAACGGCTTAAAAGTTGGCGATACGATTATGAGCGGTCCTGAAGCAGATATCAAAGTTGGTAATGCTTTAGCGCTTAAGAATATACCAGTTGGTACTACGCTTCACAATATTGAGCTCAAAATCGGCAAAGGCGGCCAAATGGTTCGTTCAGCCGGAGCTGGTGCTCAATTAATGGCTAAAGAAGGCGACCATGCACTTCTTCGTTTACCTTCCGGTGAGCTAAGAAAAGTTCATGTGAACTGTAAAGCCACTATTGGCCAAGTCGGCAACCTTGAACATGAGAATATCACTATCGGTAAAGCCGGTCGTTCCCGTTGGTTGGGTATTCGCCCAGCAAACCGTGGTGTGGCTATGAATCCGATTGACCATCCACATGGTGGTGGTGAAGGACGTTCACCAGTTGGACGCAAACATCCTGTTACTCCTTGGGGTAAACATGCAATGGGTGCTAAAACTCGTCGTTCCAAAGCTTCAGATAAACTCATTGTTAAACGCCGTACAAAATAAGAATGCTTCACTTAAAATAGGCTAAGCCGCTGTGTGATTGCGGCTTAGCAGATGACACCGATAGCGAAGGGAGGATTAACAAGTGTCCAGATCGATTAAAAAAGGACCTTATGTGCATGAGAGCGTAATGAAAAAGATCGACGCCATGAATGCTAAAAATGAAAAAAAGGTTATCAAGACCTGGTCGCGTAGTTCCACCATTCTACCTAGTTTTGTTGGACACACCATTGCGGTGCACGATGGACGTAAACATGTGCCTGTGTATGTAACCGAAGATATGGTAGGCCATAAACTTGGCGAATTTGCGCCGACTCGTACTTTTAAAGGTCATGCTGGCGAAGAAAGACGTACATCATTGAGATAGTTTGCCGAAAGGGGGCTAAGCTGTGGAAGCTAAGGCAGTTGCTAAATATGTTCGCATTGCGCCTCGTAAAGTTCGTATTGTTATGGACTTGATTCGCGGTAAAAATATCGGCGAAGCGCTTGCGATTCTAAAATACACTCCGAAAGTCGGAGCTGAAGTTATCGAAAAAGTGCTTAAGTCAGCAGTAGCGAATGCTGAGCACAATAACGATATGAATGTTGATAAACTTTACGTGGCTGCAGCGTATGTTGATCAAGGTCCTACGCTTAAACGTATTCACCCACGTTCCCGTGGTCAGGCGTTTAAGATTTTAAAACGCAGCAGTCATGTAACAGTTGTAGTTAAAGAAAGATAATAGCGAAGGAGGGAAACGAATTGGGTCAAAAAGTTAATCCACATGGCTTGCGTCTTGGTGTAATCAAAACTTGGGATGCAAAGTGGTATGCTGATAAAGATTATGCAAAGAATTTGCATGAAGATATAAAAATCCGTAAATTTTTGAAAGCAAAACTTTACACTGCCGGTATATCCAAAATCGAAACCGAACGTGCCGCTAATCGTCTGAAAATTACTATTCATACAGCTAAACCTGGAATGGTTATTGGACGTGGTGGTTCAGGAATCGAACAAATCAAAGCCGGTCTTAGAAAAATGACCGAGAAGAATGTTGATGTAAACATTGCTGAAGTTAAGCAAGCAGATCTTGATGCTACATTGGTTGCAGAAAACATTGCTTCACAATTAGAACGCCGTATCGCTTTCCGTCGTGCTATGAAACAATCGGTTAGCCGTACAATGCGTATGGGAGCTAAAGGAATTAAAGTAATGGTTGGCGGTCGTCTCGGCGGCGCTGAGATTGCTCGTAGCGAGGGCTATCGTGAGGGAAGTATTCCACTTCATACTCTTAGAGCTGATATCGACTACGGAACTGCTGAGGCTCACACAACATACGGCCGTATAGGCGTTAAAGTGTGGATCTATAAAGGCGAAGTTCTGCCGGAGGCCAAAAAGCCCGCTGCCGTTGTTGAAGGGAGCGAAGCATAATGTTAGTACCTAAGAGAGTAAAACATCGCAAACAGTTTCGTGGCCGCATGAAAGGTAAAGCTAACAAAGGCAACACTGTTAGCCATGGCGAGTTTGGTTTACAAGCATTAGAACCAGCTTGGATTACGAACCGTCAAATCGAAGCAGCCCGTATTGCAATGACCCGTTACATTAAACGTGGCGGTAAAGTTTGGATTAAAATATTCCCAGACAAACCAATCACTGCAAAACCTGCTGAAACACGCATGGGTAGTGGTAAAGGTTCACCTGAGTACTGGGTAGCAGTAGTAAAGCCTGGTCGGATTATGTTTGAAATGGACGGCGTTAGTGAAGAATTAGCGAAAGAAGCAATGCGTCTTGCCGCTCATAAACTTCCTATTAAAACAAAGTTCGTTAAACGTGCAGAGGCTGAAGTTCAACAAGAAGAGGGCGGTGAAGTAAATGAAGGTTAATGAGATTCGTGATATGAATGCAAGTGAACTCAACCAAAAACTTGCTTCCCTCAAAGATGAGTTATTTAACCTCAGATTTCAACTGGCTACCGGGCAACTCGAAAATCCAATGCGGATTAAAGAGGTAAAGAAAACTATTGCCCGCGTTAAGACAATCCAACGCGAGCAGGAGCTTAAAGCCCAGCAAGCGTAACGGACGTTCTTACTGGAAAGTAAACTATGTATGCTAAGAACGGAAGGAGGCTATATAACATGACTGAAAGAAATGAGCGTAAAACCAGGATTGGCAAAGTGGTTAGCGACAAGATGGATAAAACAGTTGTGGTAGCAATAGAGCGTTTAGTACAGCATCCGTTGTACAAAAAATCCATGAAGAAAACTGTTAAGTTCAAAGCTCATGATGAAAACAATGACAGCCATATTGGCGATACTGTAGAAATCATGGAAACTCGACCACTTTCCAAGGATAAACGCTGGAGAGTAGTAGAAGTGCTTGAAAGAGCGAAGTAATTGATCTCGAAGAGTCAAATGCTCGTTGAATTGTACTAGACATTTCGAGAAGGAGGGATAACAATGATTCAACAGCAATCAACCCTGAGTGTTGCAGACAATACCGGTGCCAAAGAAATTATGTGTATCCGTGTATTGGGCGGTTCTTATCGTAGATATGCCAACATCGGCGATGTCATCGTCGCTTCAGTAAAAGCTGCGTCTCCTGGTGGTGTAGTTAAAAAAGGTGACGTAATTAAAGCTGTAGTGGTAAGATCCAAAAAAGGATTGCGTCGTCCAGATGGTTCTTATATCCGTTTCGATGAAAATGCCGCAGTTGTCATCAAAGACGATAAAAGCCCTAGAGGTACCCGTATATTCGGACCAGTTGCGAGAGAACTGCGTGATAAAGATTTTATGAAAATTATCTCGCTGGCTCCGGAAGTAATCTAAGTTAGGAGGTGTCCGGAATGTCACAAACTAAACTGCACGTTAAAAAAGGCGATACTGTCCTGGTATTGTCCGGTAAAGATAAAGGCAAAAAAGGTAAAATTATTGAAGCATTACCGAAAAAAGGCAAGGTTGTAGTTGAAGGCATTAACACTGTTAAGCGCCACACTAAACCAAGTCAAAGCGCACCACAAGGTGGTATTCTGGTTAAGGAAGCGCCAATGCATTCAGCTAAAGTTATGCTGGTATGCCCAGCTTGCGCTGAACCTACCAGAATTAAGAAAAACGCTTTAGCGAATGGTTCAATGGCTCGTGCTTGCAAAAAGTGCGGCGAAATTGTTGATAAGGATAAATAATCACGCAGAAAGGAGGTAACGTTCAGTGCTCAGACTGAAAGAGAAATACCTTAGTGAAGTAGCTCCAGTAATGATGGAGAAGTTCGGATATAAAAATATCATGGAAATTCCTAAAATTGAGAAAGTAGTACTCAACATGGGTGTCGGCGAAGCCGTTGGCAATCCAAAAGTTCTTGATGCAGCAGTTAACGATATGATGCAAATTGCTGGTCAAAAACCTGTTGTAACTCGTGCTAAGAAATCCTTGGCAGCTTTCAAAATTCGTGAAGGAATGCCAATCGGTGCAAAAGTTACCCTGCGTGGACAACGCATGTTTCAATTTTTAGATAAATTGTTTAATGTCGCATTGCCTCGTGTACGTGACTTCCGCGGTGTTAACCCTAAATCGTTCGACGGTCGCGGTAACTACACAATGGGTGTTAAAGAACAATTGATTTTCCCTGAAATCGAATATGATAAAGTTGATAAGATCCGCGGCATGGATATCATCATTGTTACCACTGCCAAATCAGATGAAGAAGCAAGAGAGCTTCTCAAACTGATGGGTATGCCATTCAGCGCGTAAAGGAGGGACATTTGTGGCCAAAAAGGCGTTAATTGAAAAATGGAAACAAGAACCAAAGTTCAGCGTACGTAAGTACAATAGATGTAAAATTTGCGGCCGCCCGCACGGATATCTGCGTAAATTCGAAATGTGCCGTATTTGTTTCAGAGAACAAAGCTACAAAGGTGCCATCCCTGGGGTAACCAAAGCTAGCTGGTAGACACTAACGGAAGGAGGTATGTCCCTATGGTAATGACCGATCCAATCGCCGATATGCTTACACGTTTGCGCAATGCGAATTCGGTATATCATGATAAAGTAGAAATACCAGGCTCGAAAATTAAGCAAGCAATTGCTGGTATTTTAAAAGAAGAAGGTTTCATTAAGGACTTTGAGATGACTCAAGACAGCAAGCAGGGGATTCTGCGTGTTAGCTTGAAATATGGTCCTAACCGCGAAAAAGTAATCACCGGTATTAAGCGTATTTCTAAGCCGGGCTTACGCGTATATGCAAAGAAAGATCAACTTCCACGCGTTTTAGGTGGTCTTGGAATTGCTATCGTTTCCACTTCCCAAGGTCTTATGAGTGATAAACAAGCTCGTCGTAATGGTCTTGGTGGCGAAGTAGTCGCTTACGTTTGGTAATTTGATTTTTTGTAGCTAGGAGGTGTACAGATGTCGAGAATAGGAAGAGCGCCAATTGCAATCCCTGAAAACGTAACAGTTACAGTTGATGGCAACGTGGTGTTAGTAAAAGGCCCTAAAGGTGAACTTACTCGTACTATCCACAAAGATATGATCGTGGAAATCGAGGGAAATACACTGAATGTTAAACGGCCTTCTGAAGATAAAGCTCACAAAGCATTGCATGGCCTTACTCGTACCCTGATTGCTAACATGGTAACAGGTGTTACTCAAGGTTTCAGCAGAACATTAGAAATTCATGGTGTTGGATACAGAGCGGCAAAAGCTGGTACTAAAGTAGCCTTGTCTCTTGGTTTGTCCCATCCATTAGAAGTAGAACCGCCTACAGGCATCACTCTTGATGTACCTGCTCCAAACAGAATTGTTGTATCAGGTATCAACAAAGAGCACGTTGGTGCAATGGCAGCGAAAATCCGCGGATATCGTGAGCCTGAGCCTTATAAAGGTAAAGGAATTCGCTACGAAGGCGAAGTTGTTCGTCGTAAAGTAGGTAAAGCCGGCGGTAAAGGTAAGAAGTAAGATTTCTAAGTGAAAGGAGTGAACACCTTGCTTCGTAAAGAGAACAAAAATGCAGCTCGTCAAAAGCGGCATCTAAGAGTTCGTAAGAACATTATTGGTACTGCAGAAAGACCTCGTCTGAATGTTTTTCGTAGCTTGAGCCATATTTATGCTCAAATTATCAACGACAAGACAGGTGCTACGCTAGTTTCTGCAAGCACTATGGATAAAGAAGTAAGTCAAGCGCTTAACTACGGCGGAAACATTGAAGCCGCTAAATTAGTAGGAGCAGCTGTTGCTAAACGTGCGTTAGACCAAGGCATTAAGCAAGTGGTGTTTGACCGCGGCGGTTACATCTATCATGGTAGAATCGCAGCATTGGCAGAAGCAGCTCGTGAAGCAGGGCTTGAATTCTAGAATTTAGCAAAAGGAGGTACATCAATGGCCAGAATTGACCACAATACTCTTGAACTTAAAGAGAAAGTTGTGTTTATCAACAGAGTTGCCAAGGTTGTTAAGGGCGGACGTCGTTTTTCCTTCAGCGCGCTAGTAGTTGTTGGCGATGAGAACGGACATGTAGGCGCTGGTTTGGGTAAAGCAGGCGAAGTTCCTGAAGCAATCAGAAAAGGAATTGAAGACGCTAAGAAAAATTTAATCAAAGTTCCACTGGTAGGTACAACAATTCCCCATCAAATTATTGGTGAATTCGGTGCAGGGCGGGTTCTAATGAAGCCAGCTTCTGAAGGTACCGGTGTTATCGCTGGCGGTCCGGCTCGTGCCGTACTTGAACTTGCTGGCGTTCATGACATTTTAACCAAATCGCTTGGTTCATCCAATCCTAATAATATGGTGCAAGCTACTTTAAAAGGTCTGGAACAACTCAAGCGGGCTGAGCAAGTGGCTGAACTTCGCGGTAAAACGGTTCAGGAACTTTTGGGTTAAGGAGGAAGTTTAAATGGCAAAGCTCAAAATCACTCTTACCAGAAGCCTGATAGGCAGACCTGAAGATCAACGCGCAACTGTTCGGGCTTTGGGTCTAGGTAAAACTAACAGTTTTGTAGTACAGGATGACAATGCGGTTATCAGAGGTATGGTCCGCAAAGTAGAACATCTTGTTACTGTTGAAGAAGTACAAGACTAGTTCAAGGAGGTGCTACGCATGAAATTACACGAATTAGCTCCGGCCCCTGGATCTAAAAAAGTACGTACCCGTGTTGGCCGTGGTCTTGGTTCAGGACTTGGTAAAACATCAGGTAAAGGTCATAAAGGCCAAAAAGCCCGTGCAGGCGGCGGTGTTCGTACTGGATTTGAAGGCGGTCAAATGCCGATTTACCGCAGACTTCCGAAACGTGGTTTCCACAACAAATTTGCAAAGCAATTTGCTGAGGTTAACGTTTCCGATTTAAACCGTTTTGATAACGGCGCTGTAGTAGATCCGGTTGCTTTAATAGAAATTGGCATACTAAAAAATGTACGTGACGGTGTTCGCATTTTAGGTAATGGTGAACTCGAAAAATCACTTACTGTAGTCGCCAACGGCTTTACCAAGTCAGCAGCAGAAAAAATTGCAGCGGCTGGCGGAAAAGTCGAGGTGATCTAAGGTGCTTTCAGCCCTGTCCAACATACTCAAGATTACTGAGCTCAGACAAAAGATTGTATTTACGCTGGCAATGTTCTTAGTGTTTCGTGCCGGCACGCATATACCCGTTCCGGGCGTTAATCCCGCCGTTATCGAGCAGTTATTTACCAGCGGTAACCTGTTTGGTCTGCTTGATCTGTTTTCCGGCGGTGCATTAAGTAAGTTCTCAGTGTTTGCAATGAGTATTACGCCTTATATCAATGCTTCGATTATTATGCAGCTGTTAACAGTTGTTGTACCGAAGTTTGAACAATGGGCTAAGGAAGGCGAAGAAGGGCGAAAGAAAATAACCCAGATCACTCGCTATGGTACAGTGCTGCTGGGTTTTATTCAGGCCATTGGAATGTCTTTCGGTTTGAAAGCGGCCATAATTAACCCGGGGTTTGGTCCAATCTTGCTCATAGCATTAACGCTAACTGCCGGAACTACGTTTTTGATGTGGTTAGGTGAGCAAATTACGGAAAAAGGTATTGGTAACGGTATTTCATTGATTATCTTTGCAGGTATCGTATCGCAGTTACCATCCAGTCTTCACAACATTTATAAATACCTTCAAGCAGGTACTATAAATTATTTCAATGTGCTGTTGTATGCTATTATTGCGCTGGCCATGATTGTGTTTGTTATTTTAATTCAGCAAGGTCAACGAAGAATTCCTGTACAATATGCAAAACGGGTAGTTGGTCGCAAGATGTATGGTGGTCAATCTACTCACATTCCGCTGAAAGTTAATCAAGCGGGTGTTATTCCAATAATCTTTGCGTCATCCGTGCTGATGTTCCCGGTAACCATTGCCCAGTTTATTAATGTTCCCTGGGTAAAAACTTTAGCAGAATGGTTCGCGTGGGGTACGCCGCTACAGACAACTCTGTATGCACTCTTAATTGTATTCTTCACGTATTTCTATACTGCGGTTACTATGAATATATCGGATATGGCAGAGAACATGAAAAAATACGGTGGTTTTATTCCAGGACTACGCCCGGGTAAACCAACTGCAGACTATTTGGACCGCGTTATGACCAGAATTACACTCGCCGGAGCAATATTTCTTGCGTTTATTGCCATTCTGCCCAACTTTGTGGCAGCTGCGACTAATATCCAAGGGGTTAATTTTGGCGGCACCGCCCTGTTGATTGTGGTTGGGGTAGCTCTTGACACGATGAAGCAAATCGAGGCAATGGTCTTAATGCGCCACTATCAAGGCTTCATGAAGTAGGGAGGTAAGCTCGCGATGTATATCCTATTAATGGGACCTCCTGGTGCCGGTAAAGGTACTCAGGCGGAAAAGTTAGTCGAGAATTTCAAAATCCAACATATCTCAACTGGCGATATGTTCCGGGCAGCAGTTAAAGAAGGCACTGAGCTCGGCAAGCAAGCAAAGGCGTGCATGGATGCTGGTCAACTGGTACCCGACAGTGTAACAATTGGGATTGTTAAAGAGCGTTTGGCAAAACCGGACTGCAAGCAGGGATTTATCCTGGACGGATTTCCCCGTACCATCGAGCAGGCAGATGCCCTCGACCGTACGCTGGGTGAACTGGGAATAAAACTTAATCGCGTTATAAATATCAGTGTACCGGCTGGTGATTTAGTCAGCCGGGCCACCGGTCGACGTATCTGCAAAGGCTGCGGCGCAACTTATCACGTGACTTTTAATCCTACAAGTGTAGCTGGCAAATGTGACAAATGCGATGGGGAAACATACCAGCGCGATGATGACCGTGAAGAAACTATCACCAAGCGTTTAGCTGTGTATAGTGCTCAGACTAAACCGCTGGTTGAGTACTACCAGGACAAAGGCTTATACACTGAAATTGACGGTCGGCAGCCAATCGATAAAGTTTTTACTGATATTGTTGCCAGCCTGAAGGGCATATAGGATGATTATCCTTAAGTCAGACCGAGAACTCGCATACATGCGTGATGCTGGCCAAATTGTGGCAGAGACTTTGGTCGAAGTAAAAAAAGCCGTTAAGCCGGGTGTAAGTACGCTTGAACTGGATAGAATCGCCGAAGAATATATAAAAGGCCGTGGTGCTATCCCGACTTTTAAGGGATATAACGGTTTTCCTGGCAATATTTGCGCTTCTATAAATGAACAAGTAGTTCACGGGATTCCAGGTTTAAAAAAGTTAAAAAATGGAGATAATGTCAGTATTGACATTGGTGCGGTAATTAATGGATATAATGGCGATGCCGCTGTTACCATTGCTGTTGGTGAAGTCGATGCCGAAATGCAGAAGCTTCTCGATGTTACCGAGCAATCTTTAAACAAGGGCATTGAAAAAGCAATGGCAGGTAACCGTCTTGGTGACATTTCTCATGCCATACAAGCTTATGCAGAAGAATATGGCTATGGTGTGGTACGTGACTATGTTGGGCATGGCATTGGCAGAAAAATGCATGAAGACCCTCAGGTACCGAATTACGGCCATCCCGGTCGCGGCCCACGATTAAAATCTGGTATGACATTAGCAATAGAGCCGATGATCAATCTGGGTACACATGAGGTAAAGACCCTTGATGATGGATGGACAGTTGTGACTACGGATGGCAAGCCTTCCGCACACTTTGAGCATACCATTGCGATTACTGATGGCAAGCCGGAAATTCTGACCAAGCTGTAGGAGGCGACGCTATGTCAGCCCACCACATTTCAATTGGCCAAATAGTTACAAGCTTAGCCGGGCGTGATACTGGTCATCCTTATCTGGTCATAGGGATAACTGGCAAATATGTTTTCCTAGCAGATGGCCGGGAACGTAGTGTCATAAAGCCCAAGAAGAAAAATATTCGGCATGTCAAAGCTTACAAATTAAATGCTAAGGCATTGGCGGAAAAACTTCGGAACAATGGTAACATTACAGATGAAGAGATCCGCCAAGCTATTGCAAATTTTTGTAAACCGGATAATCTGTGAGAAGCGGACGAGGAGGAGATCTCGTGTCCAAACAGGATGTAATTGAGGTAGAAGGTACGGTTATCGAAGCCCTGCCTAATGCTATGTTCCAGGTAGAACTGGAAAATGGGCATGTCGTATTGGCACATGTATCTGGTAAAATTCGGATGAATTTCATTCGTATTTTGCCTGGTGACAAAGTCACTGTAGAACTTACGCCATACGACTTAAAACGTGGCCGGATTACCTACCGTTTCAAATAGCACTTTTTGATGTTTGCTGACGGACGGAAATCAGCAAGCATGAAATAGGAATGCAGGAAAAGGAGGACGGGGCAAATGAAAGTGAGACCATCGGTCAAGCCCATTTGTGAGAAATGCAAAGTTATTAAACGTCATGGTAACGTAATGGTGATTTGTGAAAATCCCAAACATAAACAAAAACAAGGTTAGGGGGTGGACGATACATGGCACGTATTGCCGGCGTAGATTTACCACGTGATAAACGAATTGAGATTGCTTTAACATATATATATGGTATTGGCCTGACTATTTCGAAAGAAATTCTGGCTACTACAGGTATTAATCCTGATACCCGGACCCGTGATTTAACAGAAGAGGAAGTTTCCAAACTTCGTGAAATCATTGATAAGAACTACCGAGTTGAAGGCGATTTACGTCGCGAGGAATCATTGAATATTAAACGTTTAATAGAGATTGGTTCATATCGCGGCAAAAGACATCGCATGGGACTTCCTGTTCGTGGTCAAAGAACAAAAACCAACGCTCGTACTCGTAAAGGTCCAAAGAGAACCGTTGGCGCTAAAAAGAAAAAGTAAGGGAGGGATAATCTTTGGTAGCTAAAAAAGTAGTTAGACCGAAAAGAAAAGAACGTAAAAATATCGAGCATGGCATTGCACATATTCGCTCGACTTTCAATAATACGATTGTTACGCTTACCGATACCAGAGGTAATGCATTGTCATGGGCTAGCGCTGGTGGCCTCGGATTCCGCGGCTCCCGTAAAAGCACTCCATTTGCTGCGCAAATTGCTGCTGAAACTGCAGCTAAAGCCGCTATGGAACATGGCCTGAAACAAGTAGAAGTATTTGTTAAAGGTCCAGGAGCTGGCCGTGAGGCAGCTATCAGATCGCTACAAGCGGCTGGTTTGGAAGTAAATCTAATTAAGGACGTTACTCCAATCCCTCACAATGGCTGCCGTCCGCCGAAGCGCAGAAGAGTATAATATTTCGGGAGGTGTTTAACGAGAATGGCAAGATATATAGGTCCTGTATGCAGACTTTGCCGCCGCGAAGGTGCTAAATTGTATCTTAAAGGCGATAAATGTTATAGTGATAAATGCGCGTTTACAAAACGCAGCTATGCTCCTGGTCAGCATGGTCAGTCCCGCAAAAAAGTTTCGGAATATGGCATTCAGCTGAGAGAAAAACAAAAAGCACGTCGTGCTTATGGTATGTTGGAAGGTCAATTCCGTTCTTATTTTGATAAAGCTGAACGCCAAAAAGGTGTTACAGGTGAAAACCTGCTGGTATTATTAGAAAGAAGACTGGATAATGTAGTTTACCGTTTGGGCTTTGCTTCAAGCCGTAATCAAGCTAGACAACTTGTACGTCATGGACATTTCACTGTTAATGGCCGTAAAGTTGATATTCCGTCTTACCTAATTAAGCCAGGCGATGTTATCCAAGTACATGAAGCCAGCAAAGAATCACCGCTTCTCAAGCAAATCTTTGAAGCTATCGGTCATAAGACAACTCCAATGTGGTTAGAAGCTTCAGCTCAAGATATGAGCGGTAAAGTAGTGCGCTACCCCAGCCGGGATGAAATTGATACTCCTATCCAAGAGCATCTGATTGTTGAATTGTACTCCAGATAATACGCCCTCAGCCGCGGGTATGGCGTGACTTAGTAGTGCGCACAAATGAGGAGGGTTATTCCAGATGATCGAAATCGAAAAACCGAAAATCGAGATAGTAGAAATAAGTGAAGATAGCCGTTATGGAAAGTTTGTATGCGAGCCTTTAGAACGTGGTTATGGTACTACGCTTGGTAATAGCTTGCGTCGGATATTGTTATCTTCATTGCAAGGTGCAGCTGTAACATCGATTAAAATTGAAGGTGTACTTCACGAATTTTCTACAATTCCCGGCGTTCGGGAAGACGTTACTGACATTATTTTAAACTTGAAGTCACTGTGTCTTAAAATGCATTGTGATGAGCCAAAAATTTTACGGGTTGATGTTCAAGGCGAAAAAGCAGTCACAGCCGGCGATATATTCACTGACCCTGATGTTGAAATACTTAACCCGGAATTGCATTTGGCAACTGTAGATGCTAGCGGCTCGCTAAAAATGGAAATCACCGTTGAGCGTGGTCGTGGCTATGTTCCAGCAGATAAAAACAAGAAAACCGATCATGTTATCGGCGTAATCCCCATTGATTCCATTTTTTCGCCTATCCAGAGAGTTAACTACTCTGTAACTGATACTCGTGTCGGTAACGTCACAGATTACGACAAACTTACGCTGGAGTTATGGACTGATGGCAGCATGAGACCTGAAGAGGCGATCAGTAAATCGGCTAGTATTATGATTGCTCATCTCAGACTGTTCCAGAACATGGCAGGCGCTCCTCCGGAAGACGAGGGAACTGAAGGAACGTTTACTGAAGCGCCAGAATCCGGTGTTTCCAAGACTTTGGAAATGACGATTGAAGATTTGGATCTTTCAGTTCGTTCCTATAACTGCTTGAAACGGGCTGGCATCAACACAGTAGCCGAATTGGCCCAAAAGAGTGAAGAAGATATGATGAAAGTGCGTAATCTCGGCCGCAAATCACTTGAAGAAGTGAAGAAAAAGCTGGACGAACTAGGATTATCACTGACTGAATTTGAAGAGTAGGAGGCGGAAAGATTATGGCCTACAGAAAGTTAGGGCGTGACTCTAGCGCACGTAAAGCGTTATTTCGCAGCATTTTGACTTCCTTCTTTTCCTATGAGCGTATTGAAACAACTGAAGCTAAAGCCAAAGAAATCAGCGGTCTTGCTGAACAATTGATCACTTTAGCTAAGCGCGGCGATTTACATGCACGCCGTCAAGTTTTGGCAAAGCTCATGGACGAAGAAGTAGCAAAAAAACTGTTTGATACTATTGCCCCTAAATATAATAATCGTCAAGGCGGCTACACCCGAGTGATTAAACTTGGACCCCGTCGCGGCGATAATGCGCCGATGGCAATACTAGAATTGGTGTAATGATTGAAAGGCGACCATCAGGGTCGCCTTTATCGTTGTTTTTTATGACTGTTGAACCACAAAGTACTCAAAGTACGCAAAGGGAGCGTAGCGAATAATTACGTGCGGTAATAATCGCACCAGTTTTTTGTGAGACCAATTTGAGTGCTTTGCGGTTAAACGTTAGCTTTATTATAAGGAGCTATAATTATGGGAAAATTTATTAAAGTTGAGAATTTGTGTCATGCGTATGCTTCGAATGATGAAGAACAGCGCCTGGCACTTGATCATATAAATCTAGCGATTGAGGCAGGAGAGTTTGTTGCCATCATTGGCACCAATGGGTCGGGTAAATCGACACTGGCCAAACATTTTAACGCCCTCTTACTGCCAACCAGTGGAACGTGTACCATCAATGGCCTAAATACAACTGATCCCAAGGATTTGTGGGATATCCGGCAGATCGTGGGAATGGTATTTCAAAATCCTGATAATCAGATTGTAGCCACCGTTGTGGAGGAAGATGTTGCCTTTGGCCCAGAAAATTTAGGCATTCCACCTGCAGAGATTGCCGAAAGAGTGAATCAGGCCCTTGAATTGGTTGGAATGAGTGATTATCGGCTGCATGGTCCACATTTACTGTCAGGAGGACAAAAACAGCGGGTAGCCATTGCCGGAGCCTTGGCGATGCAATCTAAATGCTTAGTGTTGGATGAGCCAACGGCTATGCTTGATCCTTTAGGGCGTAAGGAAGTCTTGCAAACTGTCAAGCAACTGCATGCTGCTTCCGGGATTACTGTGGTTTATATTACGCATTTTATGGAGGAAGCAGCAGCAGCTGATCGCATTGTTGTTATGGAGCAAGGCAAAATTGTTTACTCAGGAAACCCCATTGCGGTATTCAGCCAAGTTGAACTGCTTAAGGAATTAGGCTTGGATGTGCCTTTAGCTGCTGAGATTGCTCATCGCCTAAAGGCTGAGAATATTGCGCTGCCTGACAATATCATCTCAGATGAGGAACTGGCGGTGGCTTTATGTCCATAATATTAAAAAATGTTACCTATACGTATATGCCGAAAACGCCGTTTGAACGTACGGCAATCAGTGATATAAACTTTGAAATTGAACGAGGCGAGTTTGTCGCTATTATTGGTCATACTGGCTCTGGCAAGTCAACACTGGTTCAGCATTTAAACGGAATCTTAAAACCAACTTCTGGCTCGGTTACTGTGGATGGTGTTGATCTCCATGACAAAAAAAATGCGGCTAAAGCCGCTCGCAGCAAAGTGGGGATGGTTTTTCAATATCCTGAGCACCAGCTGTTTGAAGAAACTATTTACGAAGATATTGCTTTTGGTCCTAAAAATTTAGGTTTATCGGAAGAGGAAATTGATACTCGCGTTAAACGGGCAATGACGTTTGTTGGCCTGGATTTTGAACAGTACGCCACCCGTTCGCCATTTCAGCTTAGCGGCGGTCAAATGAGGCGTGTAGCCATCGCCGGTGTCATTGCGCTTGAGCCGGAGTATCTAATTTTAGATGAGCCGTCAGCTGGATTAGATCCTCGCGGTCGTGATGAGATTTTTAATGAGATTATACAACTCTATCAAAGCTCAGGGATTACCGTTATCCTGGTATCACATAATATGGAAGATGTCGCAAAAATGGCGACCCGTCTTATTGTTATGAATGGTGGGAAGGTTAGTTTGGATGGAACACCGCTCGAAGTATTTAGCAATCCAGAAAAGCTAAGAGCCGCTGGGGTTGATGTACCGCCAGTTACCGCGTTATTGAGGAAACTTAAGGAACGTGGTCTTCATGTTGACGACAAGCTGCTGGCAATTGATGAAGCTGTTGCTACAATAACCAATGCTTTGGGGGAACGAACATCATGCTGACAGATATTACATTAGGTCAATATTTCCCCGGCAAATCACTCATTCATCAATTAGATCCACGGGCAAAAATTATTTGTGTGCTATTATTTATATCCAGTATCTTTGTTGGTGAGAGCTATGCAGCCTATGGGTTAATGGCTGGCTTTGTAGCAGCTGTATTAGCCTTATCCTCAATTCCTCCGGCGATGATTCTTAAATCACTTAAACCGTTGTGGATCATTATTATTCTGACAGTAGGCATTCATGTTTTCACAACTCCTGGGCAGGCTATTTACGAACTGGGTCCGCTTACGGTAACTGCAGAAGGATTGCGTCAGGGATTTTTAATGTCCACTCGACTCGTTCTCCTGATTGTCATTTCCTCGCTACTCACCTATACGACTTCACCGATAGCCTTAACTGATGCTATTGAAAGGTTGCTGAAGCCGTTTGAGAAAATTGGTCTGCCAGCTCATGAACTGGCCATGATGATGACCATCGCTTTGCGCTTTATTCCAACCTTGTTGGAAGAAACCGATCGAATTATGAAAGCGCAAATGGCACGTGGAGCTGACTTTGCCTCTGGTAATTTGTTACGCCGGGCTAAAAGCATGGTACCCTTATTAGTTCCCCTCTTTATTAGTGCCTTTCGCCGTGCCGATGAATTGGCAGTAGCGATGGAAGCCCGCTGTTATCGTGGCGGCGAAAATCGTACCAGAATGAAAGAATTGCGCCATACGACTAAAGATTGGGCAGCTTATGCTGTGATGGGATTCATGATCGTGATATTGATTTACTTAAGGGCAACAACAGGTAAATAGCGATGGAAAGTAAGCACATGACATCAGAAAATCAGGATCTATTCAATCATCGTAATATCAAACTGACCATTGCTTATGATGGAACCCGCTATCATGGGTTTCAGCGTCAGCAAAATGCGCTGGCCATTCAGGAAATATTAGAAAAAAAATTAGCTAGTCTGTTTGGTCATCCTATTAAGCTAATTGCAGCTGGACGGACTGATACCGGCGTACATGCTTATGGGCAAGTCGTGAACTTCATGACAAGTGGTACTATTCCTGCTGCGAAGATTCCGCTGGCTGCAAGAGGTTTGTTACCTGATGATATCGTGGTCATTGGGGCTGAGGAAGTAGCACCTGATTTTAATGCACGCTATTCAGCGCAAAGCAAAATCTATATTTACCGAATTCATCAAGCCCCTTTTGCAGATCCCTTTTTGCACAACTTCAGTTGGCATATCAATAAGCCTTTGGATGTAGCGGTCATGCATCAAGCTGCGCAATCCATTGTCGGCACCCACGATTTTTCGGCTTTTAGGGCAACCGGCAGCGCACCGGTTAATCCAGTTCGGACAATCTTCTCGGCAACCTGTACGAGCGTAGGCGAACAAATAGAATTTACTTTTTGGGGAAATGGCTTTCTTTATCACATGGTACGTAATCTTGTAGGAACGCTTGTGAATGTAGGGCGAGGCCGGATCACTTCAGAACAATTTGTCGGTATTTTAGAAAGCCGTAATCGTAAGTTAGCGGGCGCCACAGCTCCGGCGCAAGGATTATATCTCAAAGAAGTTTATTATTCCTGAAAATGGTTGTTCTTCTTTAGCAGATATGAAAATTAGAAAATAAAATTTATTGATAACAAGGTAAAATCCTTGACAATAGGTTGCCTATTTATTACAATGATTTTATGAGATTTTTGCCATGGCTTCCATTAGCCCCGGAAGGTATGATTAAAAATCAAATGTTGTAATTGCTTGGACAAGGAGGGATACGAATGAAAACAACTTTCATGGCAAACGCGGCCAATGTTGAACGCAAATGGTACGTTGTTGATGCTGAAGGTAAAACTGTAGGTAGATTAGCTGCTGAAGTAGCGAAAGTTCTTCGTGGCAAACATAAACCAACTTTCACTCCGCATGTTGACACTGGTGACCATGTTATCGTCATTAATGCAGACAAAGTTGTATTCACAGGTAAGAAACTAACTCAAAAAACATATTTCCGCCATTCCGGTTATCCTGGTGGAACAACATTCACTACTGCTGGTAAAATGCTGGCAACTAGACCGGAGCGAGTACTTGAGTTAGCGATTAAAGGTATGTTGCCGAAGAATACTCTCGGCCGTCAAATGTACCGCAAGTTAAAAGTTTACAGTGGTGCTGCGCATCCACATGCTGCACAATCCCCTGAAATATTAGAAATTAGCGTACGATAACCGGAAAGGAGGAACATTAAATGGCATTAGTTCATCACTACGGCACAGGCCGCAGAAAAACTTCGGTTGCCAGAGTTCGTCTGGTTCCGGGTGAAGGAAATATCATCGTAAATAATCGTCCACTTAACGATTATTTCGGTCTTAAAACTCTCGAACTCATTGTTAAGCAACCACTTAACCTGACTGATACTCTTGGCAAATACGATGTACTGGCAAAAGTTGAGGGAGGCGGTCCTTCCGGACAAGCTGGTGCAATCCGTCATGGTATTGCCCGTGCTCTTCTCAAAGTGGATCTTGAATATCGTCCAGCTTTGAAAAAAGCAGGCTTCCTGACTCGTGACCCACGCGAAAAAGAGCGTCGTAAATACGGCCTCAAAAAAGCGCGTAAAGCATCCCAGTTCTCCAAACGTTAATATTGGACAACAAACAAACCCGGATTATTATCCGGGTTTTTGTTATTTTCTTACTTAGGCTTTTTCTTCATTCTTTGAGAATTGAACCGGATTAATGTGAAATGGCTTAATTCAATTCATTGAAGTCTACATAAAATTTTAGAATAGGCGTATAAGAATTTTTCAATTAGGCAGGAAATCATCTGATCTGGTTGTATTATTACATACAGTAGAAATATTGGAGGTTATACCTGTGAAAAAGATAATTACTGGTACTCTAGCAGCACTGATGCTGACAAGCGGAGTGGCATTTGCCAACCTAGATGATACAAAGGATTCGATTTCCAGCCGTTACGGAGATTATCGACTCATTATTGATACTGACAATCAAATTTGGTCAAAAGCCGAATGGGAGAGCAAAGGGGTGCAACGGGCTAAAGCCAGCTCCTATATGTATTCTTTTACCCGTGCTGGGTTAAGGACTCAGATGGAAGTGATGTACATGAATGATGGCGTGGTACGTGCTCAACGCTTTACGCCAGATACCGCCATCAAAATTAAAGACTTTAAGACTTATTATCCAGAAATCTATCGTGTAATCACCTCTCCTAAAGCCCAAGCATTTGCAACGTATAAGCAGCTGACGACCCAATTTCAAGAAGGACAGTCGCCTGTTACGATGGGAATTGTGGTAAAAGAGGCACCAGTTGGGCATAAAGGTTCTTTTTATACACTGTTGTCCTTTAATGTACAGGATGAGGGTCGATTAGTCAAAGACGGCAAGTTCATTGATCAGGAAACGGGTATCCGGGAATTTACCATTGAGCGGGTTTTTCGTACCACAGCCAATGATTCTATTGATTTAGGTGATTGGCAGCTTATTAAAAACTATTTTTGATTCATTAAAATATAGCGAGTACAGGCAAGGAGAGAAAATAATGAGCTTTTCGCCAGAAGCTGCTGATCAAGCTTATGCATATACCAAGCTAATTTGCCGCCATTGTCCTGAATGTCAGAATACCTGTCATATCCATATTGCTAAAGAAACACTAAGGTTTATGGCGCATTCAGGCAGCAAGTTTTTTGAAGGTTTCCCTGAAAATATTTTACCGACTGTTCGCAGTTTGCCAGTGGCCGGGAAATTTATCAATAAACCACAAATGATTGAAACCTATGACATTGTTCAATTGACGTGTGACAACTGTCCTTTAGAGGATCATGATGAATTTTGTGCAATCAATATTGTCTTGACAGCATTGGGTACACTCATTCATGGCCCTAATTTTTTGACAGAAAGAGATATTCAGGCTCAAGCTTAACTCAACAGTGCTATAAAAAAGAGGCCATTTGGCCTCTTTTTTATTTCTGATATTGTCGGCATTATCTGGCAAACTGTAATGGAGCAGTCTTGGCTTCATCGGCCATGCCTGGACCAATATAGCCTCCCCGAACCATCGCATTTAATACAACGGCTTGCCGCTGTTTAGCGGCAGCAAAATCAACATAAGGGGAGTAGAGGGAGGGAGCGTTAGGCAGGCCAGCCAGCATCGCTGATTCTGGCAGCGATAGCTTACTAGGCGGCTTGTCAAAGTAGCCTTCCGCCGCTTCGCCAAGACCGTACATTCCTGAGCCAAAGTAAATGGTATTCAAATACATTTCCAATATTTCTTCTTTAGAGTATCGCAGCTCCATATCAATGGATAAAACAAACTCTTCAAGCTTACGACTGAGCGAGCGATCCTGACTGAGGAACAGGTTCTTAACCAACTGCTGAGTGATGGTGCTCCCGCCTTCTTGGATTTGACCTGTTTGAATATTCACCAGTGTTGCTCGCATAATCCCCTCAACGTCAAACCCCAGATGATTATAAAAGCGGTTATCTTCTACGGCAATAATGGCCTGTTGGGTAATCAGCGGGATATCCTGGATTTTAACATAATTTTTTTGTGATATTTTAGCTTGGACAGCTCTTTTGAGCGCTATAATCCGATAAGTCTTTTCCCATAAACTGCTGACTGAGTTTGTTAACTCCTGCGTTTTCACTGTAGTTGAGGCGGGAAGATAAGTATTAACGATATTGCTGCCGCCAGCCCAAATAAAACAAGCAAAAAACAGGATGACCAAAAAGAGCAGAAATTGACCTTTACGCATGCAAACCTCCTTGATTAGACAAGCACCTATTCTTATTCTACTCTAGCGAACCATCTTTGACCATACCAGATTTAATTCGACATAGCGGCGCAAACTCCGGCATAAATTATAAAAATCGATTGCTGGAGGGGATAACTATGTGGGTCATGGCGATTCGCCGCAAACTACTGCAGAAATTGCTCTTGCTGAGCATTGCAATTGTAGTACTCAATATGCTAACCTTACGCTATTTAGTATTCAATGACATCGAAGATGCTGATCTCAGCAAATTGAGCGGTCATATTATTGCCATTGATCCAGGGCATGGTGGCATTGACAGTGGTGCTGCTTACAATGGGCTGGATGAGAAAGAAATTACGTTAGCAATCGCAACAAAACTAGGGTCTACGTTACAAAGCCATGGCGCAACTGTTTTATTTACCCGGGATAGTGATGTCGATTATTATACAAAAGGTAAAGGCGGAAAAAGAAATGATTTGCTTAAACGGGTAGAAATCATCGAAACCTCTGGAGCCGAACTGTTTGTCAGTGTGCATTGCAATGCCATAAAAGATGGCCAGTGGTTCGGATCACAGGTGTTTTATAATCCAAAAGACGAGCGTAACAAGCTTTTGGCTGAGGCAGTGCAGACAACACTAAAAGATTATGCTCCCGGTAATAAACGTCAAGCCAAGCAGGACTTACACATCTTATTATTGAATTCTGTTAACATTCCCGGCGTGCTTATCGAAGCTGGCTATTTGAGCAATCAGCGTGAAGCCCTTTTGCTTGCTGATGCAACTTATCAGCAGAAACTGGCAGAACAGATTGCAAAGGCGCTGGCGTATCATTTTAGCCAAAATGTGGGACGATAACAGAGCGAAAACTTTTGTTTGCCAAGGGAGTGACGTTGTGAGGAAATTTATCGGCTGTGCTTTGATGCCGCACCCGCCTATTATGATCCCCGAAATAGGGAAGGACGAACTTAGTAAGCTCCAAGCTACAGTAGACGCTGCTGAACAGGTGGCGAAAACTATTAAAGAATACAATCCGCAAACCATTATCGTGATTACGCCACATGGTCCTGTGTTTGACGATGCGGCCTGTATCAGTGTTCATCCGCGGTTAAAAGGCAATATGAGCAACTTTGGTGTACCAGAAGTATCAGTAGGATTCGAAACTGATGGGTTACTGGTTCGCCATATTATTAAGCAGGCGCAGCGTCTGGGAATTAATTTAATTGAACTTACTGACGATACTGCCAAGACCTATCGTATACCACTTGTGCTGGATCACGGTGCTGTTGTTCCGCTTTATTACTTACACAAAGCTGGGTTTAAGGGGCAACTGGTGCATTTATCCATGGGGATGGTGCCCTATGAAGAAATGTATACTTTTGGCAAGGCCGTTCAGGCGGCTATTAAAACGGTGGACAAGCGTGTTGCCATCATTGCCTCAGGTGATTTATCCCACCGTTTGACTCCTGAAGCTCCGGCCGGCTATAGTCCCCGGGCTCAGGAATTTGATCATCAGGTGATTGAAGCATTAAAAACGTTAAATATCAAAGCCATCTTTAATATGGACCGTACATTGATTGAAGAAGCCGGCGAGTGTGGTCTGAGGCCAATTTGTTTTTTAATGGGGGCGTTGGGCGGGCTTGAAGCTTTACCGCAAGTGTTATCCTATGAAGGACCTTTCGGGGTGGGATATGCGGTTGGCTTATTCCTGAACCGTGATATGATGAAAGGAGGCGAGGAAGGTGAATAGCGAAAGCCTTCCTGTAGCACTTGCCCGCAGCAGCCTAAAATTTTACTTAGAGCATGGAACTCTGATACCGGCAGCAGCGGAACTTGCTGACGAATTGCGTCGTCCAGCCGGAGTCTTTGTTTCTTTTAAGCATAACAAAGAGTTACGGGGCTGTATTGGCACTTTTCAACCACTCCAACCTACCATTGCTGAAGAAATCATTCACAATGCGGTTGCTGCTGGGACGCAGGATCCACGTTTTTGGCCTATTGAGTTAGACGAATTGCCGGAACTAACCATTTCAGTGGACATTCTAGAGCCGCCTGAGCGAATTGACAGTTTGTCCGAACTTGATCCGCACAGATACGGAGTCATTGTACGCAGCGGTCAGCGCAGCGGTTTGCTTTTACCCATGTTGGAAGGGGTGGATACGGTAACCGAGCAGGTAGAAATCGCTAGGCAAAAAGCGGGAATTCAGCCAAATGAGCAGGTTGAGCTATACCGTTTTACTGTTACCCGCTATCGTTAAGGCAGTGTAAAAAAGGAAGTGGACTTGATGCGCGAAGCCTTATATTATCAGCCTCATCCTACTGGGGTTCAGTGCGGGCTTTGTCCTAAAGCGTGTATTATTGCTGAAGGAAAGAGCGGATTTTGCCGCGTTCGCCAAAATATCAATAATAAGTTATATAGCCATAACTATGCAGCTTGCTCGGCTTCTGCACTTGATCCGATCGAAAAGAAGCCGCTTTTTCATTTCTATCCTGGCAGGTACATTTTGTCGGTAGGCACCTGGGGCTGTAACTTCTCCTGCAAGTTTTGTCAAAATTGGCAGATCGCTCAGGATAAGCCTGAGGTCATAGAGTTGCCGCCTGATCGTCTTGTCAGCCTTGCCAGACAGCAGGGAGAAAACAATATTGGCATTGCTTTTACCTATTCCGAGCCCAGTGTATGGTATGAATATATTCTTGATACAGCCATAGCCAGTCAGGCCGCTGGTTTAAAAAATGTTTTGGTTACCAATGGATTTATCAATCCAGAACCGCTGCAACGCTTATTACCTTATATTGACGCACTTAATATTGATGTCAAAGCATTTAGTGAAGACTATTACCACAAAATTTGTGCAGGCCGCCTTGACGACGTTAAACAAACTGTTCAGCTTGCAGCTCAAAGCTGCCATGTCGAGATTACAACGCTGATTGTGCCTGATTTAAATGATGCGGAAGAAGAGCTGGCAGCATTAGCTCGGTGGCTAGCTGGAATCAATCCGGCAATTCCATTGCATTTCTCGCGCTATTATCCCAATTATCAGTTGACAAAAGCCGCAACGCCAATTAGTACTATGCATAAGGCGGCTGAAGTTGCCAGGGCATATCTCCAATATGTCTATTTAGGTAATATTGGGACAAGCGCAATCAATACGTATTGTCCTGACTGCAAGCAATTAGTTCTTAACCGGATTACCAGAACCAGTTATTTGATGCCAGATAAAAAATGCCCCCAATGTGGGAGCTTGATTCGCATCGTAGGAGAGGTCTGTTATTCTTAGGACCCTCTTATTTCGTTTTAAGGTATCGGCCATATAGGAATACTGCTGCAGAGCAGATTAGCATGATGCCAGCCACCATCATCCATTTGCTTACGCCGGTTAGCATGTTAATCAGAATTTGCCAGTTTGCACCTAGATACCAACCCAGACTGATGCCCAGGGCTGACCACAGACCTGTTCCGATGACGATATAAAGCAGGAAAGTAGGGAAAGGCAGTCTGGTGAGTCCGGCAACAACACTGATTTTATTGCGGACAACCGGTAATTGACGCCATGGGATGATCATGATTGGACCGTATTTGTGGAAGAATTGTGATACATAGTCAATTCTTTCATGACTAAGGCCGCATAAACGACCGTATTTATACAGAAGACCGCAGCCATATTTACGGGCAGCAAAATAAATAAGCACTGAGCCGACTAACGATCCCAGCCAGCCGGCAAGGATGCTTCCGAGAAATAAAAGCTTGTGCTGGGATACTAAGAAACCAGCAAAACCAAGTACTAACTCAGCAGGAATGGGCAGGCACAAGCCTTCAAGCAGCATCCCCAGGAATATGGCCCAATAACCATTTTGCTCAATCAAAGTCACAACATTTGTCAAATCCATAACATCCCTCACTGAAATTTGTATACAAAATGGTTGCAATATTATTCATGCATAATGTATAATTATAAACAATATAGATACTTTAGGTGGTCTAAAGGAGGCACGTGACGTGAAAGTCAGTATCATTGGCGCAACAGGCTATACTGGAGAAGAATTGCTTCGGCTATTGGCCAATCATCCGGAAACAGAAATTATACATATTACCTCAGAGAGCCAGACAGGCGCGTCCATTAGCAGTATTTATCCTCATTTTAATGGATTCTACGATAAAAAACTAGACAGTATGCAGGAACTGGATAAAATCGCTGCAGCCAGCGATGCGGTATTTATTGGGTTACCTCACGGTCATGCGATGGCAGCTGGCAAAGTTTTAGCAAAGTATGATACCAAGGTTATTGATCTTGGTGCTGATTATCGCTTTCGTGATACAAAGATTTATGAGCAATGGTATAAAGTAGAACATGTTCATGCCGATGCACAGGCGGTATATGGCCTTACCGAGTTGTATCGCGAGCAGGTTAAAACTGCTTCCATTATTGGCAATCCCGGCTGCTATACAACGGCCAGTATTTTAGCGTTGGCGCCACTGGCTAAAAACCAGCTTATTGATATCCATAGCATTGTTGTGGATGCCAAATCAGGAGTTTCCGGTGCCGGGCGCAGTTTAAGCCTCGGCAGTCATTTTACGGAAACGTTTGAGAACCTTAAAGCCTATAATGTGGGCGGTCATCGTCACACACCGGAGATTGAGCAGGCACTGACCGAATTTACCGGACAACCGGTAGTCATCAGTTTTACTCCTCATCTCATCCCCATGTCCCGCGGCATTTTGAGTACTTGTTATGCGACCTTAAAATCAGGGATTACGGCGAATGATGTCGATGAGGCTTTCCATACTTTGTATGATCAGGAATATTTCGTTCGCTTACTCGGACGGGGTGGATATCCTGCTACGAAAAATACGCGAGGATCAAATTTCTGTGATCTTGGCTGGCATATTGATGCACGTACTGGACGGGTTATTGTGGTATCGGCTATTGATAACCTGGTTAAAGGTGCGGCTGGTCAGGCTGTACAGAATTTCAATGTCATGTTTGGTCTTGATGAACGAACTGGTTTGATGCAGGCCCCGCTTTACCCATAAGTTAGTTAATGAAACGTTTGAAAGCTTAATTGATGAAACTAGATAATAAGGTGGAGGAAATTTATGTTTGAGAAAATAAATGGAACCATTACAGCGCCTAAAGGATTTAAGGCAGCTGGAATCAAGGCCGGCATTAAAAAAAGCGGCAAAGAAGATGTGGCAATTATTTATAGTACTGTACCAGCGGTAGCTGCAGGTGTATTTACATTAAATACCATGGCGGCGGCTCCAGTCGTTGTATCCCGTAAAGTTGCTGAGAAAGGTTTGGCCTCAGCCGTTGTAGTAAACTCCGGGTGTGCAAACGCTTGTACCGGCGCGCAAGGACTTGCTGATGCTGAAGCAATGGCTGCTTTGACTGCTGAATTATTAGGCATTAAGGCTGAGGAAGTTTTTGTGGCTTCCACCGGCATTATTGGTGTTAATCTGCCAATGGCGAAAATCAAGGCCGGCATTCAGAAAGCGGTCACGGCACTATCCGAAGAGGGCGGCGAAAACGCCAGCAAGGCTATTTTGACAACTGATACTTTTGGCAAATCCTGCGTTTATGAATTGTCATTAAGCGGAGTATCTGTTAAAATCGCCGGTATTGCCAAGGGGTCAGGTATGATTCACCCTAATATGGCAACCATGCTTGGCTTCATTACGACCGATGCTGCTATTGCGGCACCCCTGTTAAAGCAGGCTTTGACAGAAGTCGTGAATGTTTCTTTCAATATGATCTCTGTGGATGGAGACACCAGCACGAACGATATGGTGACTGTGCTCGCAAATGGTGCGGCTGGCAATCCACTGATTGACAGCGCTAATGACGATTATGCTGCATTTACAGCAGCCTTAAAACAAGTTTGTACAGAACTGGCTAAATTGGTAGCCCGTGACGGTGAAGGTGCATCAAAATTCTTAGAAATTACGGTCAGCGGTGCAGCTAATTTTGCGGATGCCAAACAGGCAGCAATGGCTATTGCCAAATCGCCGCTAGTAAAAACAGCTTTCTTCGGGCAAGATCCTAACTGGGGTCGGATCATTTGTGCAGTGGGCTATTCTGGTGCACAAGTAATTCCTGAAAAGACTACCATGGCAATTGGTGATATTACGATTGTTAAACAAGGGATGGGTACTAGCTACGATGAACAAGCACTCCGGGCTATTATGCTTGAACATGATATAAAGGTCAGCGTAGATCTAGGCGTAGGTACAACTGAAGCCACTGTGTGGAGTTGTGACTTCTCTTATGAATATGTCAAGATCAACGGTGAGTATCATACCTAATCGAACATGTGGTTCTTTTAAATATTACGGAATCCAGGACACAGGGGACTCCCCTGTGTCTGCTCCGTTGCTGCGTTGTGTCGAAAATATACGAAGATAATGAGAAAAGGTGAGAATATGAACTTTTTGCCCGAACAAAAGGCGTCCGTTTTAATTGAAGCCTTACCTTATATGCAAAATTTTTATGGAAAAACCATTGTTATAAAATATGGCGGCAACGCCATGATTAATAATGAATTAAAGAATCAGGTCATTCAGGATATTATCCTCATGAAATATGTTGGCATGCGTCCGGTCGTCGTTCATGGCGGCGGTCCGGAAATTACTGGCTTTTTAAAACAAATCGGTAAACAGTCGGAGTTTGTCAGCGGTTTAAGAGTAACCGATGCTGAAACCGTAGCCGTAGCAGAAATGGTACTGGTCGGCAAAATTAATACCGAAATTGTGAGCCTGCTCAATCGCCGCGGTGCTAAAGCCGTCGGATTAAGTGGTAAAGACGCTGATTTGATTAAAGCTCGGAAACATTTGGCCGAGGTTTATGAAAATGGTGAAGTTCGCAAAGTGGATATTGGTTTTGTCGGTGATGTAGCAAAAATCAACACCGATATCTTGCATACCTTACTGGAACGGGATTACATTCCGGTTATTGCGCCGATTGGCGTCGGCGAGAATAACGAAAGCTACAACATTAACGCGGATTACGTGGCCGGAGAGATTGCCGGAGCTTTGGGGGCGGAAAAGCTACTCCTGCTCACCGATGTAGAAGGAATTTATCGCGATTATCACGATAAAAGCAGTTTTATTTCCACGTTAACTTTGGCTGAGGCCCGCGATATGATTCGCGAAGGCAGCATTGACGGCGGGATGATTCCTAAAGTGGAAGCGTGCGTACGTGCTTTGACTGGTGGAACCAATAAAACTCATATCATTGACGGCCGCCAGTCTCACTCGCTGCTGCTCGAAGTATTTACTGCAGAAGGAATTGGTACTGAGGTTGTAAAGTAGAGGAGGGTTTTGTCATGGATAAAGAACAAGTATTTCAGACAGACAAGGAATATTATATGCCGGTCTTCGCCCGCTATCCGCTTATTCTGGATCACGGTGAGGGACCCTATGTTTTTGATACAGACGGCAAAAAATATATCGACTTCTTAGCAGGCATTGCTGTCAATGTGCTGGGTCATGCCCATCCCAAACTCGTTGCCGCCATTAGCGAGCAAGCAGGCAAACTCATTCATTGTTCCAATTTATATTACACCGAAGCGCAAGCTGTGCTCGCTAAAACATTGGTCGAACTGAGCGGGCTGAATAAAGTGTTCTTTGGCAACAGTGGTGCGGAAGCCAATGAAGGCGCTATCAAGCTGGCTCGCAAATATGGTAAAACCATTAGTGCCGATAAGTTTGAGATTATTACGGCTGCTGAGGGTTTCCATGGTCGGACGCTGCTTACTCTAACCGCAACTGCTCAGCCTAAATATCAGAAAGGGTATGAGCCATTGCCAGGCGGTTTTCACTATGTGCCATATAACGATTTGGCAGCACTGACTGCATTGGTTTCGGAAAAAACCTGCGCGGTTATGTTGGAACCGATTCAAGGCGAAGGCGGAATCAATACCCCGGATGCTGAGTACTTGGCGCAAGTCCGTCAATTGTGTGACAAATATGGCGCTTTGCTAATTTTTGATGAAATTCAGACAGGGATTGGCCGGACTGGTAAAATGTTTGCTTATGAGCATTCTGGAATCAAACCGGATATTGTGACTTTAGCAAAAGGATTGGGCGGCGGCGTGCCGATCGGAGCCTTTATTGCCAGTGATAAAGTAGCATCGGCTTTCGGAGCAGGCGACCATGGGTCCACCTTTGGCGGCAATCCATTGGCTTGTGCAGCAGCTAATGCTGTGCTTGGCGTGATTGCCGAAGAAAATCTGTTGGATAATGTGACCACGGTAGGTCAATACCTGCAGGCAGAGCTCAATAAGCTGCAGCTTAAATATCCGCAGCTTATTACTGAAGTACGTGGTAAAGGGCTGATGCTGGGAGCAAAGCTGACCAAACCAGGCCGGGATATTGTGAACCAGTGCATGGAACAAGGAGCCATTATTAATTGTACGGCTGGGGATGTGCTACGATTTGTACCGCCGCTCAATATCACCAAAGCTCATGTGGACGAAGTCATTACTATTTTAGATAAAGTGCTGGCATTAGCCTAGACCAGCTTTAAAATTGACTTTTTTGCCAAAGATAGCTTATTTTAGGTGCATTTGGCATGTTATAATTATTTTTATGTGGGGGTTTTACGTCATGAGCATGAAGGGGAAAGATTTACTATCTATTCATGATCTGTCGGTAGAGGAAGTCTATCAGATCTTGGACTTAGCCAAAGAGCTGAAAGCCAAGCAAAAACGTGGTGAAGAACATCACCTGTTAAAAGGCAAAACACTGGGAATGATTTTTCAGAAGTCATCAACCAGGACGAGAGTATCATTTGAAGTTGGTATGTGGCAATTGGGCGGAATGGCCTTGTTTCTATCAGCCAATGACTTGCAGATAGGCCGCGGTGAGCCGGTTAAGGATACAGCCAGAGTGTTGTCACGCTATGTGGATGGGATTATGATCAGAACCTTTTCCCATGATGAAGTCATTGAACTGGCTCAGTATGCAGACGTACCCATTATTAATGGCCTGACCGATTTACTGCATCCCTGCCAAGCCTTAACCGATATTTTTACGGTGATGGAATGCAAAGGTGACCTAAAAGGACTTAAAATGGCTTATATTGGTGATGGCAACAATATGGTCAATGCATTGATGCATGCCTGTGCCAAAGTTGGCATGGATATTGCGGTCGCAACTCCTGAGGGCTATGCGCCGAATGCTCAGTCTGTTGCCGAGGCTCGTGCCGATGCCGCTTTCTCGGGCAGCAAAATCCTGATTGGCCATGATCCAATTGCTGCCGCTGCTGACGCTGATGTCGTTTACACCGATGTTTGGGCCAGTATGGGACAGGAAAAGGAATTAGCAGCCAGAATGAAAGTTTTCCATGGCTTCCAGGTGAATCGGGAACTGATGCAGGCGGCTAAACCAGATGCGATTGTTCTGCATTGTTTGCCAGCACATCGTGGTGAGGAAATTACTGATGAGATCATGGAATGTTCTCAATCAGTTGTATTTGAAGAAGCTGAAAACCGTTTACATGTCCAAAAAGCAATTATGGCCTTGTTAATGGGTAATTAAAAAGGAGTTGTTGGAGAAATGAGCGATATAAAAAAAGTAGTGTTAGCCTATTCGGGTGGTCTTGATACCTCAGTGATTATTCCTTGGCTGAAAGAAAACTATAAAAATTGTGAAGTTATTGCCATGTGTGCCGATGTCGGTCAAGGTGATGAATTGGATCCGGTTAGAGAGAAGGCAATCAAATCTGGTGCCAGTAAAATTTATGTAGAAGACCTGACTAAGCCATTTATCGAAGAATATGTATGGCCTACTTTAAAAGCTGGCGCTGTCTATGAAGGCAAATACCTGTTAGGTACTTCTTTTGCCCGTCCGATTATTGCAAAAGCATTAGTTGAAATTGCAGAAAAAGAAGGCGCTGATGCCATTGCTCATGGAGCAACAGGCAAAGGCAATGACCAGGTACGGTTTGAATTAACTGTTAAAGCTTTAGCACCACATCTGAAAATTATTGCTCCATGGCGCGAATGGGATATCAAGTCTCGTGAAGATGCCATTGATTATGCTGAAAAACACGGCATTCCTGTACCTGTAACGAAAAAACGTCCTTACAGCATGGACCGCAATATCTGGCACTTGAGTCATGAAGGCGCTGATCTGGAAAGCCCATGGAATGAACCGCAAGATGATGTATATATGGTTACAACAACTCCGGAAAAAGCTCCGGATCAAGCGACTTATGTTGAAATTGAATTCGAAAAAGGCTTGCCAATCGCTGTTGATGGAGTGCGGTTGGACTCTGTAGCACTTCTCACTAAGCTGAATGAACTGGGGGCAGCTAATGGTATCGGTATTGCCGATATTGTTGAAAACCGTTTAGTGGGAATGAAATCCCGCGGCGTGTATGAAAATCCAGGCGGATCCATTCTCTTTTATGCCCATCGCGAATTGGAATATCTGACTCTTGACCGGGCTACCATGCATTATAAAGAGCAAGTCGCTGTCCGTTATGCTGAACTCGTTTATGACGGAATGTGGTTCTCGCCGTTACGCGAAGCATTGGATGCTTTCGTTGACTCGACACAGCAAAACGTAACCGGTTTGGTACGGTTAAAACTTTATAAAGGCAACATCATGAGTGCAGGTTCCAAATCGCCATATTCCCTGTACCATGAAGGTTTCGTAACGTTCGGCTATGACGAAGTTTACAATCAAGCTGATGCCGAAGGCTTTATCAATCTCTTTGGCTTGCCTCTCAAAGTGAGAGCACTCATGCAGAAAGAGGCGAAGAAAAACAATGAGTAAGTTGTGGGGCGGTAGATTCGCAAAGAATACTGACGTCATGGTGGAGGAGTTTACCTCCTCCATTTCCTTTGACAGCCGCATGTACCGGGAAGACGTAGCAGGCAGTATTGCCCATGCCCGCATGCTGGCCAAGTGCGGCATTATTGCCAATGATGAAGCTCAGGTCATTATTACTGGCCTGGAAGGCATCTTAGCCGATATTGAAGCTGGTAATTTCAGTTTTGAAATTGCGTTGGAAGATATTCATATGAATATTGAAAAACGCTTGACTGAACGCATTGGACCAGTTGGCGGCAAGCTGCATACTGCACGCAGCCGGAATGACCAGGTGGCAGTGGATACTCATTTGTATGTGCGTAAGGAAATCGCAGCTATTGCTGAATTGCTGTTAGATCTTGAAAAGGCCTTTGTCGAAACTGCACAAAAGAATGCTGATGTCATTATGCCTGGGTATACTCATTTGCAGCGCGCGCAGCCTATTCTATTTTCACATCATATGATGGCGTACTTCTTTATGCTGGCGCGTGACTTTTCCCGTTTGCAGGGCGTTTATGACCGAACCGATATATTGCCACTGGGCGCTGGCGCGCTAGCTGGCACTACGTTTCCGATTGACCGCCATTATGTGGCTGAACAATTAAACTTCAGCCAAATCTATCAAAATAGCCTGGATGCAGTCAGTGACCGGGATTATATTTTGGAATTCTTGTCTTTCGCATCCATTCTCATGATGCATCTTAGCCGGATTAGTGAAGAAATTATCCTCTGGTGCTCTTCTGAATTCTCCTTCATTGAACTGGATGATGCGCATTGTACTGGTTCCAGCATCATGCCGCAAAAGAAAAATCCCGATGTGGCTGAATTGGTCAGAGGTAAAACCGGCCGGGTATTTGGTCATCTGATGGCTATGCTGACAGTGGCCAAAGGTTTGCCGCTGGCTTATAATAAAGATCTTCAGGAAGATAAAGAAGGCTTATTTGATACCATTGATACTGTTAAATTCAGCCTGACTGTCTATGCTTCGATGATTCGGGCCATGCGCGTGAATCCGGAAAGAATGCTGTCTGTTGTGCGCAATGACTTTTCTAATGCGACTGACATGGCGGATTATCTGGTTAAGAAAGGCTTGCCATTCCGTCAAGCTCATGAAGTAGTAGGCAAAAGTGTTCGCTATTGTATTGAACAAGAAAAATGGCTGATGGATTTATCATTAGCCGAGTTCAAACAGTTCTCTGAATTGTTTGAAGCTGACATTCTTGAAGCCATTAAGGTCGAAACTTGTGTGGCCAATCGCAATTCGTTTGGTGGAACATCGTACGCTCAAGTTGGACAAGCAGTGGAAACCGCGCAAACTACTATGGTAAAACAGCAAGCAGTGCTTGACATGTATACAAAAGCCAAGATATAATTAATTTAATTTAGCTCGGGATAGTTTCCAAAACCTGTTTACTCATGAGGTGAGCAGGTTTTGGAAACAATACTTTTAAGGGCAAGGAGGGGCTTTGATAATGTCAGAAATTACAGTAGTTAAAAAAGAAACTCTAGGAGTTTTACCTGATCAAAATGCATTAGGCTTTGGTACATACTTTACTGACCACATGTTTGAAATGGATTACAACCCGCAAGAGGGCTGGCATAATCCACGCATTGTTCCCTACCATGAATTTAGTGTCAATCCTGCTAACACGACCTTACATTATGGTCAAGGCATTTTCGAAGGCATGAAAGCTTTTCGGACTGTAGATGACCGGGTTGTCCTGTTTCGGCCATTGGAATATCTTAACCGTCTTAACCGGTCAGCTGATGTTTTATGTATTCCTCGCGTTGATGTGGATTTGGTACATAACGCATTGCGTCAATTAATTGAATTGGAAAAGAACTGGGTTCCATCTAAACAAGGAACCAGCCTGTATATTCGTCCATTTATTTTTGCTACTGATCCATTCTTAGGATTGCGGGTGGCTGAGAATTATAAAATGGCGATTATCCTGTCGCCAGTAGGGGCTTATTATGCTGCTGGCTTTAATCCGGTTAAAATTAGGGTTGAAGATAAATACGTTCGGGCCGTACCTGGTGGTCTGGGTGAAGCCAAAACTTTAGGCAACTATGCAGCCAGCTTGCGGGCAGCTGTGGATGCCAAAAAAGTGGGTTATGCCCAAACACTTTGGCTGGATGGTGTTGAGCGCAAATACATTGAAGAAGTAGGCGCAATGAATATCTTCTTTAAAATTAATGGAGAAATCATCACCCCAGCGCTTACTGGCAGCATATTAGGCGGGATAACCCGCAAAACGGTACTGGAAATTGCTAAAGACTGGGGCATCAAAGCTACTGAACGAAGGATTACCATTGACGAAGTTTATGAAGCCCATGCTAAAGGGCAGTTGGAAGAAGTCTTTGGTTCAGGTACTGCAGCCGTTATTTCACCTGTTGGCGAGCTGTCCTGGCAGGATGAAAAAATCATCATTAATGACAATAAAACTGGTGAGTTTTCACAAAAGCTTTATGATTATGTTACTGGTTTGCAATATGGCCAGGTACCCGATAAGTTTGGCTGGGTAGAAGAAGTAACCAAAGCTTAATGTTAAAAAGCGGATATAAAAAAAGCATTGTTAATGATTCATTCATTAACAATGCTTTTTTGTTTATACTATATAAACATGGGAATCATGATCCCACTATGAAAAGCTTCATCCCCCACTTAGGCAAAAAGGTAATAATTTACATTTTAATATCTAAGTATCGTTTTGAGAGAATGCCAGCTCTTTCATTATGCCGCGAGTTACGACTTATTGCCGTACATCGTAGGACTAAAGACTTACTTATAAAAAAATTACCAAAAACATAAAGGTTTTTCCTGATATTGGGGAGAATAGCTTAATGAAGAATAGTTGAGGAGTTTTTCTATGCAGGCACAGATCCAAGGAATTATTTCTACCATTAGCTTATTAGACCTAGTTGATATTGTCATTGTGGCTATGGTACTTTATAAACTTTATTTTATGATTAAAGACACCAGAGCCTTGGCACTGCTTAAAGGACTCATTGTGTTATTAATTATTACTATGGTTAGTAAATGGCTGGGGCTTAATGTCATTTATTGGCTGATGCAAAAAACCATGACCGTGGTGCTGGTTGCCTTGCCAGTCGTGTTTCAGCCTGAGCTGAGGCGTGCACTAGAGCATTTAGGCCGTGGAAAACTTTTTGGCAAAAGTGTTTTATTGAATCAGGAAGAGACTGAAAGCCTATTAACTGACATTGCTCATGCGGCTGCTGCTTTAGCTAAAAATAAGATTGGTGCACTCATTGTGTTGGAGCGTGAAACCGGCTTAAACGATTATAGTGACTCTGGCATTCAAGTAGATGGACTGGTATCATCAGAATTTCTCATTAATATGTTTATTCCCAATACGCCGCTGCATGATGGGGCCGCAATTATCCGGGGGAACCGGGTACTGGCAGCTGGCTGTCTGTTGCCGCTCACTGATGATCAAAGCTTAAATAAGGAGCTTGGAACCCGGCATCGGGCAGCGATCGGTGTGACTGAACAAACCGATGCTGTAGTTGTGGTGGTCAGTGAAGAAACGGGAATTATATCGGTCGCCAGAAGCGGCCGGCTAGTGCGCTACCTTGATACTGAGGAATTGGTCAAGACTTTAAGGCCATTGTTTAGCAATAGGCCCTCCGCATTAAGTGACTTTTTTAATTGGAGGCAGTCGCAATAATGGATAATTTCCCGCGCAATAATCTAACTGCCAAGGTACTGGCGCTTATATTCGCCATTATTTTATGGATTTATGTGATGAATGAACAAAATCCACCCATCGAGACCAATTTTCAAATTCCATTAGAAGTCCGGAATGTTGCCGCCGGTTATGTTGTCAAAGATGGTACCGAGACTGTCCGCATCAAAGTCCGTGGTCCCCGCAGCGTTGTTGCCGCGGCTACTGTTCAGGATGTGAAAGCTTATTTGGATTTGGGCGGGGTCAGTGAAGGGCGGCAGACTGTAAAAATCCAGGCCATAGTACCTAATGGACTGGATATTATCGAGATAACGCCAGACAAAATCACCTTTTATATTGACAAAATTGTTTCACGGCAGCTACCCATTGAACTGACCTTCTCCGGTACATCAACAGAAGGTGCAAATATTGGGAAAGCTTTTCCCGGCTCGAATCAGGTGACTATTGAAGGGCCTCGAACACTGACCGATACTGTCGATCGGGTTGTTGCTAATATTGATCTGACTGGAAAGACCGGTGATTTTAGCGCGGAAATTCCCTTAGTTGCCTTGAGCAGAGAAGGCAAGACAATTGAAGGAATCAAGATCAATCCCACAAAAATTGGGGTAACGACATCCTTGCTTAAAGGTCCTAATCGTAAGCTTGTTGATATTCGTACTCTGGTTACCGGCGAATTGCCAGCTGGTGTTGTGCTTAAAAGCATTACTACTGAGCCCAATAAAATTGAGATTTATGGTGAACCTAAAGTATTGGAACAGCTGGAATATATCTATACCGAACCCATCGTATTAACAGGGCTTGATAAAGATGTACAGAAAGATTTAAAATTACAATTAAAAGCAGGTCTTACTGCTGCTAAAAATACAATATCTGCACATATTAGTGTGGATAAGAAACCATAACTGCAAGTATGATAGGAGAGAACTGATTGTTACGCATAACTAACTTACGGGTGTCGATTGATGATCCCTCGGCAATGGCGAAGTTAGCAGCTAAACGTTTGAAACTGCCACCTCAGGCTGTGCTTGAGGTGGTCATTATACGTAAAGCGCTTGACGCCAGACGCAAAAATAACATAAACTTTGTCTACTCGATTGATGTCGAGGTTGCTGTTCCGGAAGGACAGATTTTATCTCGATTACGTGGTGATAAAGATGTCACGGTAGTTGGTGATTATGTTTCGCAACCCATTGTTTTTGGACAAGTGCCGCTTGAATCACAACCAGTGGTGGTTGGTCTTGGCCCAGCAGGCATGCTGGCGGCTTTGACGTTAGCGCAGCGGGGGTACCGGCCAATTGTGTTGGAACGGGGCCGCGATGTGGATCAACGGACTCAGGATATTACCCGTTTTTGGCAAACTGGTCAGTTTGATGCCATATCCAACGTTCAATTTGGTGAAGGCGGTGCCGGTACTTTTTCCGATGGTAAGTTAACCACCCGGGTACATGATCCCAGAATGCGGGAGGTATTAAACTTACTGGTGGAAGCCGGAGCGCCTCCGGAAATCAAATATTTGCATAAACCGCATATTGGTACTGATAGACTGCGCCAGGTAGTAAAAAACATTCGGCAGCGTATCATTAAGCTCGGTGGTCAGGTCGAATTTGAAAGTCAGGTCACTGCAATTGATGTTAAAGACGGCAAGCTGCAAGGATTGACTGTCAATTGCAGCCGATATATTCCCTGTAAGGTTGCTCTGTTCGGTATTGGCCACAGTGCCCGTGATACTTATGCGATGCTTCATCAGTCTGGAGTGGCGATGGAAGCCAAACCATTTGCAATTGGTGTTCGCATTGAGCACCCGCAAGAACTCATTGACCAGGCTCAATATGGGACTGCGGCTGGGCATTCACAATTGGCAGCAGCCGACTATGCCTTAGTGTATCATACTAAGGATTCTGACCGGACAGCTTATTCCTTTTGCATGTGTCCAGGCGGAGTGGTGGTGGCGGCGGCCTCAGAGAATGGACAAGTTGTTACGAATGGCATGAGTTATTATAATCGGGCATCTGGCATTGCCAATAGTGCCTTGGTAGTGAATGTTAATCCTGCCGACTATGGGCATGATATATTAAGCGGCATTGAATTTCAGCGTAAATATGAAGCGCTGGCTTATCAGATTGCCGGACAGAACTATGCTGCACCTGTGCAGACAGTAGGGGATTTCCTGGCAGGTAAGACAGGCAGTACTGAATTTTTAGTGCAACCAAGCTATAAGCCTGAGGCCAAAGCGGTTGATTTACGTCAATGCTTGCCTGACTTTGTGACAGCCACACTGGCAGAAGCCTTGCCCGATTTTGGCCGGAAGATCCGTGGATTTGATCATCCTGGTGCTGTCATGACCGGAGTTGAAACTAGAACCTCCGCTCCAGTTCGGATACTTCGAACTAAGGAGTTTCTGTCGATCAATACCGCAGGACTCTATCCAATTGGCGAAGGCGCCGGCTATGCAGGCGGCATTATGAGCGCAGCACTTGACGGCCTTAATGCTGCATTGGCTGTAATTGGACAATACAAAGCTTAATTATAGATATTTGCAATCAAGAAGGGAGAAAACTTAATCGTATGGGGAGACTTTTTGGAACAGATGGAGTTCGTGGTGTAGCGAATAAGGAGCTGACTCCTGAATTAGCTTTTCGTTTAGGTCGGGCGGCAACTGCTTTTTTTGGTGAGGAATCTCATTGTCAGCCTGTAGTAGTAATTGGGCGGGATACCCGCATATCCGGGCAGATGCTTGAGGCAGCCTTGGCGGCAGGAATTTGTTCGGCAGGTGGTAAAGCGATTCTAGCTGGAGTTGTACCTACACCGGCTGTGGCTTATTTAACTCGCAAGCTTAACGCTCAGGCGGGTGTAGTCATCTCAGCTTCGCATAATCCGTATCCCGATAATGGCATTAAATTTTTTGCCGGTACAGGCTATAAGCTGCCTGATGTTGTGGAAGAAAAGTTAGAAGACTTAGTATTGCAAACAACCGATGAATTAGCCCGTCCAACTGCTGAGGGCGTGGGAACGATTGAGTACCGCCATGACCTGATCAAAGAATATATCGATTATGCGATTAGTACAGTAGGGGAATCTTTCGCCGGATTCAAAATCGTTGTTGACTGTTCTAACGGAGCGGCTTTTGAAGTGGCACCTGCTGTGCTGAAAAGTCTGGGTGCTGAGGTAGTCGTCATTAATGACAGCCCTAACGGCATTAATATTAACAAAGATTGTGGTTCAACTCATATGGCCGGTTTGCAGCAAGCCGTCATTAAGCATCAAGCCGATATCGGGATTGCCCATGATGGTGACGCCGATCGCTGCCTGGCCGTTGATGAAACCGGTGCTTTGGTGGATGGCGATCAAATTATGGTGATTTGTGCATTGGAGCTCTTGAAACAAAACCAACTTAAAGACAATACGCTGGTTACAACGGTGATGAGTAATATTGGTCTGCATCAGGCCATTAAAAAAGCTGGCGGCAGGTTAGAGATCACTCCTGTTGGTGACCGTTATGTGCTAGAGAATATGAGAGAGTATGGGTATACCCTGGGTGGCGAACAATCCGGTCATATCATCTTCAACGAACATAGCACCACTGGCGATGGTTTGATTACCGCGTTGCAACTGATCTGGTCAACCCGTAAAAGCGGCAAAAAGCTTTCAGAGCTGGCAGGACTTATGACACGCTATCCACAGCTTTTAGTCAATGTACGCGTCCAGAGCAAAGATGGCTGGCAAGATAATCAGATTATCGATGCGGCGATCAAGGCTGGTGAAGCTGAACTAGGAGAAAGCGGCCGTATTTTAGTACGACCATCTGGCACAGAGCCCTTAATCCGGGTTATGGCTGAGGGACCGACGTTACCCCAGTTGGAAAAGCTGGTTCACGGTATTGCCGATGTGATTAAACAGGAGCAAGGACAAAGTTAAGTTGACCCAAGCGCAATAATAGATTAAAATGTAATAGTACAGGAGCACTACGGTGCTCCTTTGCGTATATATTAATAGAGCGAAAGTTGCGTCAGCTGTTGAAATCATTAATTAGACGCAATTACGTTCAGCAGAAGTTTGCTGTGTCAGTATTGTAAAATCTGTATCTGCAAGCAACTGGAAAATAAAATTAAGGTGGTGATAGATGGATAGTCGAACTGATTTTTAGAAAAAATAATGTAAAGCGCTGGTACTTGCTAATTTGAGCAAGTTGACGAGGGAGAGGTTTATCGAAATTGTCAGCGGATGCCTCTCGGCCACTGCGGTCGTTAGATAGCCGACAAACCCGCAAGGTGACTTGCGGAACAAAACGGCTAAGCAGAAAAATTCATATGAAAAATAAATATTTGTTATTTGGAGGAATTACCCAATGTGTGGTATTGTTGGTTATATTGGCCCTAATGAGGCCGCTCCCTTTTTAATCGAAGGTTTGACCAAACTGGAATACCGTGGCTACGATTCAGCCGGTATTGCAGTATTTGATGGTAATAGAATAAATGTTGAGAAAAGTGTTGGCCGTCTTGGAATTTTGGAGAAAAAAATCGAAAGTCACCAACCTCAAGGACATATTGGGATTGGTCATACACGGTGGGCTACTCATGGCCGTCCTTCTGACGTCAACTCTCATCCTCATACCGATTGCTCAGGCAAGTTTGTTGTTGTGCATAACGGGATTATCGAGAACTATCTTACTTTAAAAGAACAGCTGATTGAGAAAGGCCATGTCTTCACTTCTGAAACTGATACTGAAGTAGTTGCTCATTTAGTGGAAGAATATTATACTGGGGATTTAGAAGCAGCTGTCAAAAAAGTGCTGTCTGTTATTGAAGGCTCCTATTCTTTGGTGTTTATGACCGAACATGAGCCTGATAAAATTATCTGCACCAAGCAGGACAATCCGCTGGTTATTGGCCTGGGTGAAGGCGAAAACTTTATCGCCTCCGATATTCCGGCCATCATCAACCGTACCCGTAAAACCTATATTCTTAGCGATGGCGAAATGGCCATTGTAACCAAAGATTCGGTTTGGGTTCAAAATCGTCAGGGTGTTCCAGTGACGAAAAAGGTATTTGAAGTAAACTGGGATGCTGAAGCTGCCGAAAAAGGCGGCTATGAGCACTTCATGATCAAAGAAATCTACGAGCAGCCAAAAGCTGTACGTGAAACCATGTCGGCGCGCCTGGCTAAGGATGACAGTGCCATTCTGCTTGATGAACTTAAATGGAATAAGCATGATATCAAAGCCTTTAAGAAGATCTTTATTGTGGCTTGCGGTACAGCTTACCATGCCGGTGTTGTTGGGAAATATTATATTGAAAAATTAGCTCGCATTCCGGTTGAAGTGGATATTGCCTCCGAGTTCCGCTATCGCTCACCATTGGTTGATGAGAACACACTGACTATTGTTGTTAGCCAATCAGGCGAGACCAGTGATACGCTGGCTGCATTAAAAGAGGCTAAGCGTCTTGGCTCCAGAACCTTGGCGGTAACGAATGTAGTTGGTTCCTCTATTGCCCGTGAAGCTGACAATGTCATCTATACTTGGGCTGGCCCGGAAATTGCCGTAGCTTCCACAAAGGCGTACACCACTCAGCTTGTAACCATGTTCATGCTGGCAACTTATATGGCTGGACTTAAAGAAACGCTTTCACCAGAGCGGATTAAAGAACTGATCCAAGGCTTACGCAATTTGCCAAGCCAAGTTCATGAGATCCTCGAGGATGTTGAGCCGATTAAGACCTTTGCTCAAAAATATGGTTTCAATGAAGATGTATTCTTCATTGGGCGTTCACTTGACTATGCTGTAGCCTTGGAAGGTTCGCTGAAGCTAAAAGAAATTTCCTATATCCATGCTGAAGCTTATGCTGCCGGTGAACTGAAACACGGAACGCTGGCTCTTATCATTGAAGGAGTACCAGTCATTGCCCTGGCTACTCAAAGCGATGTCTACGAAAAGACTTTAAGCAATATCAAAGAAGTAAAAGCACGTGATGCTGTGGTCATCGGGATTGCCTTAAAAGGAGATGCACAAATCGATAAGTATGTCGATCATGTTATCTTTATTCCGGCTACTGATAAACTCTTAGCCCCAATCCTGGCTGTTCTTCCATTACAACTCCTGTCCTACTATGCTGCTGTAACCCGTGGCTGCGACGTTGATAAGCCACGCAATTTGGCAAAAAGTGTTACTGTAGAATAAGATAATTAGCCTTCTTTGTTTGATTTGATGTTAAATAAAAATTATCTTCAATGAATAAAAAATAACTTTACTAACTGAAAATATTGAATAATTATATTTAAAACCACCAATTTCTGGTATACTCTTGGTATACTGGAAAAAGGTGGTTTTTTCTATGGGGCGGGATTATTCGTGGAATGAAAAGAAATATAATAAGTTTATAAAGGAAAAGCGCGGTTTGGGTGAAGGGGTCAGCTATAGACCTTGGATCGAGGTAACCGATGTTCCCTCGATAGGGAGGGAAACTAGGTGTATAGGATGGAAAACTGGTGGTAGATTACACCATTTTATGTCAGATATTGAGACAAATTTCTTTTACTTACTTGAATGGTCCAAAAATGTTGTTGATATTCGGGAGCAATTTCCTCTGCTAGAATACAAAGAGACGATGGAGATTGCTCAGGAAGCTGGTATTAAGCATCCTGTTTCTAAAGAAGACGGCTTTCCGTACATTTTAACAACAGACTTCTTAATAACAGTAGTATTGGATGGCAAAAAGAGAAATATTGCAAGAACGATTAAAAAGACTCTTGATCTTGAAAAGTCTAATGTTATTGAAAAGTTTGAAATAGAGCGGCGTTACTGGTTAGCGAGAGGTGTAGATTGGGGTATTGTAACAGAAAAAGACATCCCTTGGAATATTACTTCTAACGTAGATCTTATACATGATAATTATCATTTAAAAATTGGAGATCTAACTCACGATGATCTTAGCTATTATTGCAACATGATAAAACATCAGATTCAAGCAAGTAATACTCAAATACGTTACATCTGTCAGTCATTTGATAAGGAGAATAATCTTATTTCTGGAAGCGGGATCAATATAGTTAAGTACCTAATTGCTCGTAAAGAAGTAGCTGTTAACATGGAAATGAAAATTAGGTTCAATGCACCAACCTCTGATTTTATTGTAATTAACGGAGTGAGCAATGATGCAAAATGTTTTAGTAGTAAATAGCCTCATTGAACAGTTAGAAGCAGATGCCAAAAGAATATATAGAATTGTTTGGATTGATGAAGGTAATATTGTAGCTTATTTAATGGATATGTCCAAAGATAATAATGGATTTCCAGAACTGAAACGTATAAATGATCTCAAATGGGATATCTATATGGAAAAATCGAAACTGATGTCTACTGATCCTTACATCAAAGTTTTGGATGATGATGAAATTTCATCAGATGCTAAAAAAAGACGTGATAAGAATTACGAAATTATAGCCAATCTTGTGAAGAGTATTCCAGATATTTTTGATAGAAATAAACGGGGAAAACTAGTAAAAGAGGCAGCCGTTATTCATGGAACTTCAATAAACACCATTAATTCCTTATTACGTAGATATTGGCGTAGAGGGCAGAACATAGATGCTGTGGCTCCTGATTATGATGCGCGAGGTGGAAAAAATAAGCCTAAAAGCTCAGGAACTAAAAAACGTGGACGGCCAAGTATTCTTAATTCTGGAATAAATGTTGATGATGTAGTTGAAAATCAATTTCGTATTGTTTATAAAAAGTATTTTCTAGAGGGTTATTCTCTTACAGCTACTTACGGGATGTTGCTTCGCGATTTTTATAGTAAAGATGTTCGGTATGACGAAAAAGGAAAGCACTGGGTAATCCTTGATGACATTGGTAATTGCCCTACACGTGCACAATTTGTGTGGTGGCGAAAGAAAAATCAAGACTACGAACTAGAAATTAGAAAAAGAAAAGGCAACAAAGCTTACGAAACAAAGTATAGGCCACTTTTAGGATCTTCAACTGTAGGAAGCGATGGGCCGGGATCTCGGTTTCAAATCGATGCAACCGTTGGAGATGTATATCTTATCTCTAAATTTAACCGTAATTGGATTATCGGCCGACCAGTGATTTATATTGTGATAGATGTTTTTAGCCGGATGATTGTTGGCTATTATGTTGGTCTTGAAGGGCCATCGTGGCTTGGCGCAATAATGGCGTTAGTGAACGTAAGTGAAAGTAAGGCTAAATACTGTGAAGCTTATTCAGAGTATAGTTCGCGGCTAAAAATTAGTGAAGATGATTGGCCATGTCATTATTTGCCCTCTAAACTTGTGAGTGATAGGGGAGAAATTGCAGGAAAAATGATCCAACCATACCTGGAAAAAATGGAGATAAAAAATGAAATAGCAGCACCGTATCGACCAGATTGGAAAGGGATTGTAGAAAATCATTTTAATTTGTTAAATCAAAAGATAAAGCCAATAGTTCCTGGTACATTTGATAGAAATCTATTAGATTCTAGGATTGGACCTGAATATCGATTAGACGCTAAGCTTACCATTGATGAATTCCGTGCTATTGTCCTTCTGTGTATTTTACATCATAATAACCGGAGGATAGATGCCTACCCACTTGATGAGGAAATGGTATCCGATAATGTACAACCCATACCGGTTGACCTATGGCGATGGGGCATGAAGAATCGCGGTGGTAGCTTGAAGAGTTATCCACAGGATATTGTGAAACTCACTTTGTTACCGAAAGATACTGCAAATATCACGAATAAGGGGATAATTTTTAAAAACATTCGATACACATGCGATAGAGCTATTAAGGAAAACTGGTATGCCAAACCAGCAGCGACAAAAAAAGCACAGAAAATAAAAATCTGTTATGATCCTCGCAACTTAAATTACATTTACATTCCGAGGGAGGATTACAGAGGCTTTGATGTATGTAGGCAAATTGAACATCAGAGCCAGTATAAGGATAAGAGCATTGAGGATTTAATTTATTGGCAGGAACAACAGCGCTTAAATAAAGCTCAAGGAGCAAGGAAACAATTTCAGGAAACTATTGATTTGCATACTGGTATAAATCAAATCGTAGATCAGGCATTAAAGGTGTCAGTATCTCCAAATGAAGCCAGTAAGGCAGAGCGTCTTCGGAACATTCGCATTAACCGGAAAGCTGAGAAAGAGATAATTCGGCATGAAGAAGCTTTTAATCTTAGTGGCGATAAAATTATTGCTCCAGAACTAAACAATGTTATGACATATGGTGATGAGGATGAAGATCACGATCAAATAGAGTTTTTTGCTAGAAAGCAGAAGGAGCTAAAGGATGCAAGGAGATAAAGATTTTGCAACTTGGTTAGAAAATATTACAGTGATGGCAAAAAAAGTACGGAAAGTTGAAAAGCCGCGCTATCATAAGCAAGTTGTCGAAGAATATAAATCAAATCCTCTTATAGAGGCGCTACCTCCTATTCTTTCTATGGACAAAGCTTACGACTTATTAGCGGTCTATCCTAAATATAAAAAAGAGGAAATTGAAGCGCCTTCTGAAATACGACTCCAATATGTTCAGCGATTAAAGACATATTTTCAGCCTTTAGACAAGCATATTGATTTATTTCATAGATTTGGAGCAGCAATAAGACAAGGATATGTAACCAGAAATCCAATTACTTCAGACTACAATAGGAGGCTTCAAAAGTGGTACCAAGATTTAATGTCCGGGAAGACTACTCAACTAGAAGATGATGAATCTTTACCAAGTTCCGGCTTGGGCTTTACAATGATCGGTATTTCCGGTATCGGGAAGAGTACGGCAATTAAGAGAGTATTGTCGAGCTATCCACAAGTAATCGAGCATGCAAAATATAAGAACCAACCTTTTGTGCGAACTCAGTTAGTGTGGCTTAAATTAGATTGTCCACCCAGCGGATCTTTGAGGGCATTGTGCCTTGGCTTTTTCAAGGCTTGTGATGAAATCCTTGGAACTACTTATTTTAAGCAGTATGGAACAAGTAAGCGATTATCTGCGGCTTCAATGGTTCCACTCATGGGTCCGGTGGCAGCCTCCCATTCTTTGGGAGTCTTAATAATCGACGAGATCCAACATTTAAGTCAGGCGGCTTCTGGTGGAGCGGAGGAAATGTTGAATTTCTTTGTTACTATGGTAAATACGATTGGTATTCCTGTTATTTTAATAGGAACCCCGAAGGCACTACCTATTTTGCAGCACGAGTTTTGCCAAGCTAGGCGAGGTAGCGGTCAAGGCGATATGGTATGGGATCGGATGAAAAATGATCAAAAGTGGAAAATCTTAATAAACGGAATGTGGGAGTATCAATGGACTAAAAATAATGTTCCATTAACGCAGGAAATGATCGACGTTTTTTATGAAGAAAGTCAAGGAATAGTTGATATAGCTGTAAAACTATTTATGTTAGCTCAGTTTAAGCTTATAGCCGCAAATAAAAAGGAATTATTAACGCCGGAAGTTATAAGAAGTGTTGCCAAAAACAACTTGCGATTAGTACGACCTATGCTAGATGCACTAAAATCGGGCATAACTGATAGAATTATGATTTATCAAGACATAGCACTTTTAAATATTGACGAACAATACAAAATGGCGTCAGAGGAACTAAAACAGGTCCAGTCTGCCCCCATAGATCAACAGGCGTTACTTCAGCTTACAGAAATGAAACTTTTTTGCAATCAAATAATTTTAAAGCTGATGGAGCTTGATGTTGACCGAGGTCAAGCTAAATTAGCAGCCGAACAAGTAATCGCGGCATATGGTGATAGCGTTAACCTTGAAAAGGCTATTGATGAAGCCTATAAAATAGTGCTAACGTCAAATATAACGAAAGACAATACCAAAAATAAAGTGATAAATAAAGCAAAGAAAAAACAATATCTTGAATCTGATTTACGCTATTACCATCGAAAGGCGATAGATAACAAGTGTTCGGTTTATGACGTATTGAGCGACGCGGGATACATTAAAAATGCTCGACTGGAGTTTTATTTAGAAGGGGTTTAATATGCTATCGTTTTTCCCTACGCCTTATCCCGATGAATTAATGTATAGTGTTTTTGCACGATATCGAGTACACTCATTTATCATGAGTCCTAAACATACCATGAATTCCTTATTTATGAAAAAAACAGTATCGGCAGTATTAGACTTACCAGCTAATATAGATATTCTTTGTTCCAATCTTCCTCCTTTGGCTGCTTTTACTTCAGCAAATTTTATAAAAAATAATACCCTTTATCCACTGTATGCACCTTTTGTTACTAAAAAACAGGCCGAACTAGTGTATAAGGCAATGCTTAGTGAGAATGGCGGTAGTATACACACTAGAATGGGTATCATGGCTAGTTCAATAAAACTACCGAATTTTTTAAGGTTTTGTCCGATATGTCGGATTGAAGATATTCAAAAATATGGAGAAACTTATTGGCATAGACTACATCAAATACCTGGGGTATTGGTATGTCCACACCATAAAGTGATTTTGCAGGATAGCTTAATATTAACTAGTAAATCTAATAAGCAAACTTTTCACGCTGCGACAGAAGACGTCTGTCCGTTAACTCCTCGTGCTGTGGGTTTTAGCAACAATACACTTGAAAAGCTTATAACAATAGCTGACGATGTAAAATGGCTCATAGATTCTAATCTATCAGCGCGGGGTCTTGATTTTTACTATGAAGCTTATCGCGATATTCTTATTAATAAAGGACTCGCAAGTCCGAAAGGAAAAGTTTTTCAAGAGGAATTAACAAAGGATTTTCTTGCATTTTATGGTACAGAGTTTCTTGAGGCTATTCAATCACAAGATGTTTTGAGTAGCGATTGTTGGCTAAAGCGTCTAATAAGAAAACCACGGTGTTCAAATCATCCTATTCGGAATTTGATCTTAATACGATACTTAACGGGTTCAGTTATTCATTTTTTTTCGAGTAAATTTGGGTATACACCGTTTGGGGACGGCCCATGGCCGTGCTTAAATGCTGCTGCTACTCATTACCGTAAGAATGTTGTAAATAAATTAACTATTACTTTTTGTCGTCATACTAAAAGACCCGTAGGAACATTTTATTGTTCTTGCGGGTTTATTTACTCTCGTCGAGGCCCTGACGAATGGCCCGAAAGCCGTTATTGTATAGGTAGAATCAAAGAATTTGGACCTATATGGCTTAGTAAACTTCAGGAGTTAAACCAAACTAAAGATAGTTTTCGGCAAATAGCCCGGTGCTTAAAAGTAGACGTAGGTACCGTTATCAAATATCTAAATAGCAAATCAGAGAAGATAAGCGAAAATGATGAAAAAGCTTTAAGCGACCATAGAAAGTTTAGAAATGAATGGAATGTGGTGATTTCTAATAACCCTTTGTTGTCAAAAACCCAACTAAGGAATTTATTTCCTGGAACTTATCAATGGCTCTATCGTCATGATAAAATATGGCTTGATACTAATTCACCTATAAAAAAACAAATGAACAGTAAGAAAAATAGAGTAGACTGGCTAAAGAGGGACATTGAATTTCTGAATATTGTTCAGCACATAAGTAAAGATATTTTGGGGGAAGAAGGGAAACCAATTCGGCGGACTGTGGGGCGTATTTTAGTAAAGGCAGGGATTCCTTGGCTTCAAAGTAATTTGGTAAAAACGCCTCAAACAAAGGCATATATTGAGAGAATAATAGAAACTTCAGAGCAGTTCCATACACGGAAGATAATCTGGGCGATACGGGAATTAGCTAAGTCGGGAGAAGAATTAAAAGAATGGCGAATTAGTAAGTTAGCCAATTTACGGAAAGATATCGTTTTGGAAGTTATCAAGAAAAATATGGACTTATGTATTTATCAGGCTTTTTTAAGCGAATATGACTATACTCTAAAGAAACCTGTCATACTCAAGTGAAGAAGCTCCGATTTGACTATGCTTATTTATAAAAACATTTGTAGAAGGAGTAACAATGCATGAAGATTTACTATAGTTCAATGTATATTAAAGAAACCATTCATGATTTCGAGGAATTAATTTCCAAATGCAATCCAAAAGAAATAAAATTATATCTAGATGCAAATATTTGTATATATATCAGGGAATTTGGGATAAAAAGAAAATAGATAACTTGGCTCAAACAAGTTATCTAAGGAACTAAAACTAGATATACCCTGTGGTGCATTCTCTCCACAGCAGAAGTTAGCCGCTAACTAGCTTCTGCTTTTATTATAACTAATAACGCTGCAAATAAGCAATGGTTTTTGATTTTTCCAACTACAATTAGAGATAGAACAATATATTTAAGAGCTTTGTGGGAAGCTCTATTTAGTCAGAATTACTTTATGATATTTTAAATAAATATATGCAAAGAGGATTCATATTTTCAAAAATTTGTGATCTATCTAATTTGCCTTATACAAATGAAGAAATACTCGATAGTACAAGAAATATAAAGTTTGAATCCAGATTTGTTCATAAAAAATAAAGTTGGCAACCGTGACAAATAAGGCTTATATTTCTACCTCATGAGGTAGAAAATTTTTTTTTGAGCTAGTAAAATTTTGTAACTATTATCGTTTTAATTCGTCAATAGGATTAGAAATAAGGAAATAGGAGGAATTAAAATGAATTCTAGCGACGAAAAAATTATTGGCTTAGATCATTTAGTCAAAATTGGTGGTGAGCTTGAATTATACGTATGGGAAAAATATCAGGAAAGTCCAGCTAATAAGCCTATTGTTATCTTAGCGCATGGGTCAGCAACTGCCGGCAAAGAGAGCTTTGATCTTCAAGTTCCGGGATATCCATCCATCAGTTTCATGGATTATCTAGCCAGTGAAGGATTTGATGTTTTTGCTCCAGATATTAGAGGCTTTGGTAGGTCTACTCATCCAGAAGGTCATATAACGACTGCTGAAGCCAGTGAGGACCTTAATGCTATTGTCGATTATGTTATTAAATTAAGAGGCGTAGATAAGATCAACTTATTATGCTGGTCATGGGGAACCCAATATGGCGGGATGTTTATTATGGCTAATCCAAACAAAGTAAACAAATATATTAGTTATGCACAAATGCATTTTGATAGTCCAGATCTTGCCAAGCGTAGGCCTAAACTAGATATGTTCAGAAAAAATTCCTATATTAAAATACCTGAAGCGGGATGGGGCTTGCGGTTTTACTCTATGACTCCAAGTGAAGCAAATTATTCTAAAGTCGTAGAGTTTTATGCAAAAGTTGCAGCGCAAATAGAAGAAAGGACTCCTACGGGCCCACAAATTGATATGGTAACAATGATACCAATGGTTAACCCTCGTCTTATATCAGTTCCTACAATGATTATTTATGGTGAACATGATGATGTATCTGATCTTGATGGATTGCTGCCATTTTTCAAGCAGCTTCCTAATTCATATAAAAAGTATGTTGTTATTCCTGACGCTGGCCATATGATGCATCTGCAGAAAGGTCATTTAATCTTTCAACAGGAAGTGAAAGACTTCTTAAAAGGTCTGTAAAATTAGGATCAATGTCTCGGTTAATTCATATGTGCAAAGTTAAATTGTAAAATATAATAGCAATAGGCCACTCTATATTTTTTATAGGTGGCCTATTCACTCTGATTTGCTTATAAACTAATTGTACTAAGTATTTGATGATGATTGATTATATAGTGGTGACATGCTGCGTAGTTTATATACTATATCTTTTGCTACTTTAACAAAATAATCTATTTCTGCTTCTGTATTGTCAATGCCTAAAGTAATTCTCAATGATCCATGAGCAGTCTCGTGTGACAATCCCATTGCTAAAAGCACATGGGATGGATTCAAAGCACCCGATGAACAAGCTGAACCACTTGAAGCGGCAATTCCCTTTAAGTCAAGATTAAGCAGAAGTGATTCACCCTCAATAAACGAAAAACTGAAATTTGCATTACCTGGAGTGCGGTTTGTTGGATGTCCATTTAGTTTTACATCAGAAATATTAGCCGTAATTTCTCTGATTAGTTTATCGCGCAAATAGGATAAGTGGGTGATTTTTTTATTCATGTCACGTTGAGCTAGCTCACAAGCTTTGCCTAGTCCAACTATTCCAGGAACATTTTCAGTTCCAGCTCTCATAGCACGTTCATGAGCGCCACCATGCTGTATCGGTTGAATTTTAACACCATTTCGGATGTAAAGGGCCCCGATTCCTTTAGGTGCATGAATTTTATGGCCAGATAGAGTCAATAAGTCAATAGCATAGGTGTTAACGTCTATAGGATAACTCCCGATTGCTCCAACCGCATCAGTATGAAAGTAAATATTGCGCTCTTTAGCTATAGCGCCTATATCCTTGATTGGCTGAATTGTACCAACTTCGTTATTGGCAAACATAATACTAATTAAAATAGTTTTATCTGTAATTACTTGCTTTAAATCATCGATTCGTACCATGCCATATTTATCTACCGGTAGGTACGTGACATGAAATCCTTGAGTCTCTAAAAAACTACAAGTATGCATTACGGCATGGTGTTCGATGGAAGATGTAATGATGTGGTTACCTTTATGCTGATTAGCAAAAGCAATACCCGAAATTGCAAGGTTATCAGCTTCCGTACCACCGCTGGTAAAGATGATTTCATTGGGAGATGCTCCAATAAGGCTTGCAACCTTTGTTCGTGCATCATCAACAGCTTCTCGGGCTTCGTAGCCTAATCTGTAAATGCTTGAAGGATTGCCATAGCAAGTTGTGAGATATTGTTTAATTATCTCAGCTACTTCCATATGAACTGGAGAAGTCGCTGCATGGTCAAAATAAATTAGCTTCATTTTAATCACTCCATTTGTTTGAATTTAATATGTTAAGTTATTTTGAAACCTGAGTAGTAAAAAAAGGATACACTCGGAATTTAGTTGAACGTAATCAGGAAAGTCAATTGTGTTGATAATTGAAAGCTAGGGGGTAAACTCAGTGGAAACTAATTCTCGGGAATTTGAACAAATTTATAGCGATTATCAACCTAAAGTACATCGATATTTAACTAGGCTAGTAGGGGCTAAAGAAGCAGAAGATCTAACCCAGGAGGTTTTTCTGAAAATAAGTAAAGCATTATCTGAATTTAGAAATGATGCGCAACTATCAACATGGATTTATAAGATTGCTACTAACACAGCCATTGATCGGATCAGAATGGTCAGTTTTAAGCAAACAAATCATAATCAATTGAATGAGGATTTTGAAGAAATAGTGAAGTCAGTCTCGGGAGGGCAATTAGTAGACCAGCAGGTTGTACGAAATGAAATGAATGAATGTATTAATGCTTATATTGAGACTCTACCAGAGAAATATAGAACTATTTTGATTTTGAGTGAAATTGAAGGGCTAAAGAATCAAGAGATTGCTGAAATAACGGATTTGAATATAGGTACAGTAAAAATACGGCTGCATCGTGCAAAGGAAAAAATCAAGCAAATCCTTTTGGAAAAATGCAATTTTTATCAAACCTCTTGCTGTGGTAAATTGGCTTGTGAGCCAATAGGTCCTATTCCCAAGCGGAACAATCAATGATTTTGTGGGCTTGTTGCTCTTTCTAAGTTTATAAGACGAAGGTTTTTCAAAAAGGATACAGATATTAAAAAATTAGCAGGCCAGCGTTGTTTGCGATGAAGATATTGCCCTAAGATTGCAGTAATATATTTAGATATGTTATGATTATTGTAAAATTGATGACTGGAGTATTATATGAAACAACTAGCGGCAATCTTTAAGGCGCTCGGAGACGAGACACGACTTGAAATTGTTAAAATGTTAATAGGGAAACAATTATGTGTATGCGATATCCTTGCCGCCTTTGATAATAAATCCCAGCCAGCGATATCGCACCACCTGAAAATTTTAAAGTATGCCGGTATAGTGACTGATACTCGTGATGGAAAGTGGATTTTTTATCAAATAAATCACAGTTCACTGAAAGACGTGCAAGAATTTATACAGGCTATTGCAGTTAGCGAAGGTAAATCTGAGCGGGTACATCCTTGTAATGATTAATAGAAAAAAACTCTTCCAGAATTGGAAGAGTTTTTTTGATTACATATTCATATTAAAAATAAATTAACATAGATTTAACATAAACATGATTGCTAAAGTATCTTTTTAGCATTAATATATAAACAAATGTGAATTTAATTATATATTAATGCTAGGAGGATCATAGTCATGAACGTAAAGGAAAGGGTACTGTTTCTTTGTACTCATAATGCTGCACGGTCACAAATGGCAGAAGCATTTTTGCGATCATTATATGCAGATAAGTATCAGGCTTTCAGTGCTGGAACAGAACCTACATCAGTTAATCCTTATGTAGTGAAAGTCATGGACGAAATAGGGATTGACCTTTCTGCTCATCAATCAAAATCTATTGCTGAGTTTAACAAAACAAATTTTCATCACGTAGTTACTTTATGTGATAAAGCCAAAGAAATGTGTTCTTTCTATTACGGCTATAAGACTTATGAAGAAAGTTTTCCGGACCCATCTGAGCTTAAGGGATCTGATGCAGAAATTCTTGAGCAGCTTCGTGTTATTAGGGACAAAATCAAAGACTATGTCATTAAAACCTTTGGTAATAAGTAGTTAAAGCGGAGGGATAATTTATGAAAATAAAGAAAGTGCTATTTCTTTGTACGCATAACTCAGCACGTTCTCAAATGGCTGAAGGGTTGCTGCGTTCAATGTATGGAGATAAATATGAAGTATTTAGTGCTGGTACAGAGGTGACTAAGGTTAATCCTTTTGTGGCTATGTCCATGGCCCAGATCGGCATTGACTTGTCGAGTCACCGATCTAAAAGTATCGAAGAGTTTAAAAATCAAGATATTGATATCGTAGTAACCGTTTGCGATAATGCAAAAGAAGCTTGCCCGTTTTTTGCGGGAGCTAAAGAGATTATTCATCAAAGTTTCTCAGATCCATCGCAATTTAAGGGGACTGAAGAAGAAATATTAATCCAAGTTGCTGCGGTTCGTGATGAAATTAAAACCTGGATTGAACAGAGATTTAATAAATAACGCAATAGATAAGTGAGTAAAGGCTACTCGTAATAATTAAAGTAGTATTTACTCATTTATTCTCTTGGCTAATAACCAGAACGTGTTTAATTCTGAGTCACTTATGTAGATTAGAAAGTGAGTTAGACAATAAACTTGAGTAACTGATGTAGATCAATAGAGGAGAGAATGAAATGGGCAAACGTTGGTATCATACATATGCGATAAAGAATGGCTATGGAATTAACACAGAAATAGAAGAAATGATTCACCAGGGACTTGAACATAAAAAGCAAACGCTTGGAGCGCGATATTGCCCCTGCAAAATGGCAAATTCTATCGAAAACATATGTCCGTGTGTAGAATTTCGCTTTGATCATCATTGCCACTGTGGTTTGTTCCAAGTGGCATTATCACAGTAATTGGATGAAATGATTGCTCTTGGTATATTTATTTAATGAGGTTGGTAATCTTAGGGGAGTGGAGATCCATTTAATATACTATATTTCAAAATGTCTTATCGTATGGAAACCGTTGCAGCTTTTCACTGCAACGGTTTTTGATTGCCTTGTTATTTTTATAAAAAATCAAATCTTGTTGTATCTTTTTGTGCTCTTACTTCGTCCATGGGAATAGAAAGGATGTGAACAAATATGAATCTTAACAATCAAACGAAAGCTCTTATTTCCATTGGGGCATCTATTGGTGCAAATTGTCAGCCATGTTTGCAGTATCATGTAGCGCATGCCAAAGAGATTGGAATTAGTGAGCAAGAAATCCAGGTGGCTATTCGAGTAGGTCAAATGGTGCGAAAAGGTGCAGCAAGCAAAATGGATCAGTATGTTATAGCCTTGCAGGAAAACACTTCTATCAGTCCGCAATCGGAAGGAAACGATTGTATGTGTGGCTGTGGAGACTGAGGATTTAATTAATAAAACTGAATAAAAGAATAAAAGTGCTATCCGTCATAGCGGGTAGCACTTTTGTTTATTAAGCAATTTATATCAATAATCGTTGACAGATAGGTAAAATGAGAATATTATATAAACATATTAAAGTTTATTTATATGTTTGTACCAATATTCAAACAATTTTGCAAATCAGCATACTTTGCTTTCTATGCTTTATATAAAAGGAGATGATGTAAACAATATAAAGCATTTAATCGAACTAATTTAAATAAAGGAGTGAGCAACATGGCGATTAATGAAAAACGCCTTGATTTCTTTGAAAGATATTTAACTTTGTGGGTATTCTTATGCATTGGTATTGGAATAGTTTTCGGCAAATTGTTTCCTGGTCTTGTTACAACTTTAAGCCAAATGGAAATTAGTCATGTGAATTTACCGATAGCTATTTTAATTTGGTTAATGATTTACCCCATGATGTTAAAAATTGATTTCTCAGCTATTTTAAAAGTTGGAAATAAACCAACTGGACTACTTATTACTTTATTTGTTAATTGGCTGGTTAAACCGTTCAGTATGGCACTTTTAGGTTGGATCTTTTTTAAATATTTGTTTATCGGGTGGATTGGCGAAGACCTAGCAAATGAGTATATGGCAGGTGCTATTATTTTAGCGGCAGCCCCTTGTACTGCTATGGTGTTTGTTTGGAGCTATCTTACTGATGGCGATCCGGCCTATACATTAGTGCAAGTTGCTATAAATGATTTAATTATGTTAGTTCTTTTCGCACCGATTGTGATGCTGCTATTAGGGATATCTAATATTGTAGTACCTAAAGATGTACTTATTATGTCAGTACTTCTCTATATTGTGATTCCACTTGTAGCAGGGTATTTTAGCAGAAAAATCCTGCTTGCTTCCAAAGGGGAAGAATGGTTTAATAATAAATTCTTAGCCCCATTAAAGCCAGTTACGATGATTGCGTTATTGGCCACATTGATTATTATTTTTGCCTTCCAAGGTGAAGTCATTTTAAGTAATTGGTTCAATATCATTTTGATCGCGATACCGATTACAATACAAGTTTACTTTAACTCAGGGTTGGCATACGGGTTGGCTAGATATTTCAAAGTCCCACATAACATTGCGGCACCAGGAGCATTAATCGGTGCAAGTAATTTCTTCGAATTGGCAGTCGCAGTTGCAATTTCTCTGTTCGGTCTAAAATCTGGTGCGACATTGGCTACTGTGGTAGGAGTCTTAGTCGAAGTGCCTGTCATGCTTTCGGTATGTAATTATTGCAATCGAACTCGTCATTGGTTTGACTTTAGTGAAAAAGTCGTAGTCAAAGAAGAAGATAAATCATAGCAGCTTTATTAGAAGAAGTGGTAGATCGCGAACCTGCTACTTCTTTCCTTTTTTTAACTTGAGTAATCAAGGAGTTATTGGATAAAAGTCGATTGATATATAAATATATTTAAAATAGATTATTTAAAGCAAATTAAAGTTCATATGATTAATCGCTTATTCATATCAATATATAAAAATATCAAGATATATCTAATTAAATGAGTTGAGATTCTTAATTATTCTGGTAGTATTTGCAGCTTGGACTAATTATGAAAGGAGGGAAAGGTACTAGGAGTTACCTACATAAAAAAGGAGGTAAGTCTATGTCAACTCCGTTCCTGGGAGAATTTCTTGGTGTCGCTACGTTGATAGTGTTTGGTGGTGGCGTAGTAGCAAACACGGTTTTGAAAAAATCAAAGGCTGAAGGTGCGGGCTGGGTAAACATTGTTACAGGGTGGATGATAGGCGTATTGGCAGGGGTCTTTGTTGCTATAGCTTGTGGAGCACCACAAGCTGATATTAACCCAGCAGTTACATTTGCAAAACTTTTAAACGGTGTGTACCAAACCTCGGATGCAATTCTCATCATGCTGTCTCAAATTGCTGGTGGATTTTTTGGTGGTTGTATAACTTGGTTGTTCTTCCGCGGACACTGGGAAGTAACTGACAATGCCGGATTAAAATTGGCAGTTTTTTGTACAGCTCCCGCAATTCGCAATTACACCCAGAATTTAATTTGTGAAATAATAGCTACAGTAGTTTTGGTGTTTGTCATTTTTGCAATGTTTTCCAAGAACGTAGGTGCTATGGCTCCTGGTTTTGGACCCTATATGGTCGCTGTGTTGGTTTGGGGTTTAGGTGCAAGTTTAGGCGGTACTACTGGATATGCAATGAATCCGGCGCGTGACCTTGGACCTCGTTTGGCACATGCATTTTGTCCTATACATGGTAAAGGAAACTCAGATTGGTCGTATTCGTGGGTTCCAGTAGTAGGCCCAATGATTGGCGGGGGTATAGCCTATTTCTTAGCAAAAGCACTGGCTATTCTTTAAAATAAACTATTGACACGATGCTGGAAATAAGGGCATAGTGATTTTCCTGTAGAACTGGGCTATGCTCTTTATTTCCAGAAGCATTAGAACGCTCAATAACTATTTTGTGTAATTAAGGTAGAGGGAGATGGAAGTATGCGTTCGTATTATGATCTTATTAGCCACGAAGGGAATCAATCGTTGTTTAAAGCCATCGAGATGTCAATTGCAGCACAAGTCAACCATTACCCCTTGCATTTTCATGTTGAAGGATTACGTGGTACAGGTAAAACAACCATAATACGGGCAGCAAAGTCCATTTTACCACCAATCATTCGAATTAAAGGGTGCTGTTATAATTGTCATCCGACATCACCTCACTGCCCAGAGCATAGGTATTTATCATCAATCGATGTTCAAAAATTAGGCACTGAAATAGTGCCGCGACCGTTTCTAGAGATATCACATTCAGCTAAAATTGGGACAGTCGTTGGGAGTATTGATTTAGGAAAACTTACTGACTCTAATAATCCCGCAGCAGCTCTGTTACCTGGGACAATACCGAGAGCGCATCGGGGAATTATATTTATTGACGAAATAAATCGTTTGGCCGATACTTCACCAGAGTTAGCCGACATGTTATTAGATCTCATGGGGACTAAGCCAGGAAGGGTTCAGATCGAAGAAACTGGCCTTGCCACCGTTGAATTACCATTATCGGTCAGTATTTGGGCTGCTTCAAATCCAGATGAAGATCCTGGGCCCTTACAACAAATCCGCAAACAGTTATCTGATCGCTTTGACTTAAATGTCTACATGGGCAGGCCGCAGAAGATTGATACTGTGCGCAATATTTTGATTCAAAAGAATAATTATAGTAACAAAAAAGAAAAGCATCAGGAACTGCAAGTTGGTGATTTACGGGAAATAGTTATTCATCCTCATATTACAGATATATTGGCGGGTATTTATATTGAATTTGGAATAGAAAGTCTTCGGGCAGTCGAGGCATTAGAATTAGCAGCTAAACTACTTTCGTTGCAAACTGGCCGAAAGAGTGTAACCATTGCAGATATTTCGCAAATTGTTCCGTTAGTTTTAAGTCATCGGGTAGATGCAGGTACTATAGAAAAAATCCTTGTCTATTTACGTAATCTTGAATTGCAAAACGAGAAAGAACCTTGCAAAACTAAGTCAATGATACAAGTTGAGTTAAAGAAAACATCACCCAAGTACTCCTGGGTGAAAAGTTTCTGGGAAAATGTTCGTAAAAAATTGTCGACAAACCGTGGTGGTTTGTCAGGAAACCATTCAGCTGACAACGATAATAATCAGAGTTCCGGTCAGTCAACATTAAATTGCCCTTCCAGTAATTCGATTGCTCCACCAAAACGGGCAACGCCATTGGAAGAGCTGCCAAATGAAAAAATCATATCGGTTGATACGAAGTAATAATGATTAGAATAAAAGAAATGGCACTAGCTACGATTTCTTTAGATGTTTTAAGAAGTGCAGCCGAAAAATTGTTAATTTTACTTGATACTCATCAAGGAGCACGAATTGGTGAGTGTTCGGTTATCAGTCGTAAGGTTCATATGTACGATCCCCAGGAACCGCAAGTGTTGCAAATACTACAAAATGCTGATGCAGGACAGACTTTCTACCACCGTAAAGATTTGGGACGAATACTACATATTGATATTTTTCATCAATGCGGAGTTATCAATCCAAAGCTTGTAGCAGAATCATTAATAAGTGCAATCTCCATTTATAACGAAAACTATGGCCTTGCTGGAGTTTCTAATATCAATCCTGATAGGTTTGATATTCAAACTGGGGGTGGAGGCGGGCGAATTACTGGAAAGCTCAGCTATGGTAGAAAAACTTCGCTTTGCAAAGCACACGAAAATCATGTGCATATAGCAGCCATGCTCCCAAACGAATTATTGAGTGGGGTATTTTATATTGTTCATGCCGTTGAGAAGGCTATTGTAGCGAGCAGTCTAGAACTACGTTGTAATGAGCGAATTGTACATATCAATAATCGTAGTAATGCGAAAGTGGATGTTTCCGAATTTAGTGCAGAAACAGATTCGTTGTTGAAAGAAGATAGTGATATGATGCTTTCAGCTCAAGAGCAGAGTCAGCCTAATGAATCTGAGGAAAGTGAAAAAAGCGAAGGTTATAATAAAAACCATAATGAAATTCTTAATTCTGAAGATTTATCTAATAACAACTCTAATCAATCTAAAAAAGACAGCAACAGATGGGCGAAAGTCAATCATAGGGAATGTGACGAGCAAATTCTGGTAGGAATGAGCGAAAAAGGTAACATTCATGTGTACGCTCATCCTACTTTAGATAAAGCAGTGACAATAGATAGCAATATCGCACAGCAGAATCTAACAAAGATTGAGTATTATTTACGGAACATACAAATAAATGGCAAACAACCAAATAGTTTATCAAATAATAGCAAGTTATCACAAAGGCAAGTAAATCAAGAAGCGAGTCATAGGGTAACTAAAAAAGTCGGAGAAGAAAAAATAGCCGAACTTAATATTTCTGAAACCGTTCACGCTGCTGCATGTCGTAAGGCTCTAGAATCAAAGACAGCATTTTCATTTATAAAAAGTGATTTACGCCATTTTATTCGTAAGCAACGCCAGGGGAATGATATCTGCCTGGTTATTGATGCCAGCTCAAGTATGGATGGAAAAAGGTTAAATGCTGCTAAAGCTTTTGCTCGACAATTATTGTCACGTATTCGTGGGCGTGTCGGGATTATTACTTTTCAAGATAATGAAGCTCAAATTAAAGTACCCTTTACTAGAAATCGTAATCAACTCGACGAAGGTCTTCAATCTATAACGGCTTCAGGAAGAACTCCTTTGGCACTAGGTTTGAACGCAGGAATACAGCAACTTAAAAGGGCTAAGTCGGATCATGGTATTATTATATTAATTACTGATGGGCTACCAGATAGTCCGGATAAAACAACACAACAATCAATTGATGATGCGCTTTTAGCCGCAAAAAGTATCAAAAAATATGGTTATCGATTTATTGCAATTGGTTTAAAACCCCATCAAGATTATCTGTTATACTTAAGCCAAGAAGCTGGAGGCATAACTTATGTTTTTGATGAGATAAGTTTAGTAAACTACGATAGCATTGCAAGTGAATTGCTATAATGCAAATTTAAATAAACAAGTATCTATTTTCTCTATCATTGCTCCTTCAAGTTGGAGAATACATGCTATTTTCTTAATTGTTAAAAATGATCTGTCAGCGAAGAATTTAGGCAGGTGAAAGATATAAACACTAACACGAGTTGCATTTCCGAGGAGTTCGCAAGTCACTTAAAAAAGTTTATTTTTAAACGAGTCTTGAACCTTCAGGATGCTGAAGATATCTTACAGGAAGTTTATTATAGAATATATCGGAATATTGACAAGCTTAACGACGATGAAAAGATGTACTCCTGGATCTTTCAAATAGCCCGCAACGTCATATACGATTACTATCGCGCCGGTAGGACGGAAGAGCCATTTGCTCAGATACCGGAGAAGGTAGAATTTAAAGGTGATGACAACGTTAACAAGGAAATTGCTGGCTGTCTGACGGTCATGATTGACCACTTGTCAGAAAAAGATCGGGAAGCAATATTTCTTACTGAGTATAAGGGACTAACCCAAAAGCAGTTAGCTGAATTTATTGGTTTATCTTATTCAGGTGCTAAGTCGCGTGTACAGAGAGCACAAAAAAGATTAGGAAAAATGCTCTGCGATTGTTGCAGTTTGGAGCTTGACTGCCGGGGCAATATCATAAATTATAAACTCAAGGCAAAGAAGAATGAGTTTTGCAAACTTTAAGCTTTGCAAATAACTAAATGATTGAATCCTTTCAGTTTATTGAAGGGATTCAATCATTTAATATTATAACATTACATATTATTATTTAAATTGTCTTATTACGAGAGAAAATAAGAATGCGACCCTTGTTTCTTAAATAAAATATGCGTCCTTTTGATGATATCTTCGTCTTAATATATGAAACTATTTATAATTGGGGGAGGATAAATCAAATGAAGCAAAAGACAAACGGCTGCGGGTGTGATGAGAATTGTTGTACATTCGGCGAATACCAGGTAAAGCGACTGCTTATTGAGTTCATGTATATCGACCTTACGGTATGTGATCGGTGTATGGGTACTGATACTAGCCTTGATGATGCCATTGCTGAGGTGGCTACTGTTATGCAGGCAATAGGCTATGAAATTGAAGTGCGAAAGATACTGGTCGAGAGCGAACAACAGGCTTGCGAACTAGATTTTGTTAGTTCACCAACCATTCGTATCAATGGAAAGGATATCGATCTAGTTGTCAAGGAAAGCCTTTGTGAGTCTTGTGGCGATGTATGTGGTGAAGATGTTGACTGCAGGGTGTGGGCCTGGCAAGGGCAGGAATACACTACTCCGCCCAAGGCGATGATTGTCGATGCAATACTAAGACATGTTTATGGAGCTCAGCAAGACTCTCAATCCGTAGTCAAGGACATACCCAACAATTTAAAAAAATTCTTTGCGGCAAAAGCAAAAAGATAAACTGTTTGCAAAGAATAATATCATTAGAGGCGGAAAATTACTTACTACAAGTATTTTTCCGCCTTTTTTTCACTAGCTAGCATAATCTCAGGGAAAATCCTGACACTGCATGCTGGTTTTCCTGATAGTCAAAAATGATTTAAGTTGCGATAATTAAGCTGTAATGATCTAGGTGCTAATTTTATCACAGGTGTTAGTACTTCATGTCCAAAGAATGGAGTTGAAGATAAAGATGATAGATGCTTTGGGGAGAAATATCGATTATTTACGGATATCAGTAACCGATCGCTGTAATTTTCGCTGTCTTTATTGTATGCCCCATAAGCAAGTGCAATGGTTGCCTGATCAAAAGATACTTAGTTATAGTGAACTATTGCAAATCATTCGGGCTGCAACTGAAGTAGGAATATCTAAAGTTCGTATTACAGGTGGAGAACCTCTTATGCGAGGAGGCTTGATACAGTTTATACAAACCATGAGAAACATTGAAGGAATTAAAGAAGTTTGTATGACTACCAATGGAAGCTTACTCAAGTCTTATGCATTAAAGCTAAAGAACTCGGGCTTAGACCGAGTCAATGTAAGTCTAGATACTTTAGATAGACAGAAATTTTTCCATATTTGCCGTCAAGATCGATTGGAGCAAGTCCTTGATGGTATTGCAGAGGCTGAAAGAGTCGGACTAGGTCCAGTAAAAATAAATATGGTTGTTATGCGAGGCATTAATTACTCTGAGATTCTAGATTTTGTTAATCTCACTTTAGCAAAACCATACCAAATTAGGTTTATTGAGTATATGCCATTTAATCAAAGTTTATCGAGTAATCGGCTATTGGTTACAAGTCAGGAAATCAAAAGAATGCTCGAATCGGAAGGGATAAGGTTAATTCCGGAAATGGATAATAGCGGTGGGGCAGCGCGGAACTATAAAATCCCAGGAGCTATAGGAACAGTTGGCTTTATTTCGCCGGTCACTAATCATTTTTGTGCTCAATGTAATAGAATCCGACTAACTGCCGATGGAAAAGTAAAACCGTGCCTGTTATCAAATGAAGAATACGACATGAAAGAGTCGTTGATAGATAAGTTTGATCTCAAAGATATAACTGGCTTTTTAAAAGATGTCATTTTGCAAAAACCTATAGGACATAACCTTGAAAATAAGCCAATCTTTGAAAGAAGCATGTTTAAAATCGGTGGATGAAAATAATAAAAATGGAGGATTGAAGAGCATGTTTAACTTAGCGATCCAGGAATTAGTTTTGATTTTGATCATAGCACTCGTTGTTTTCGGACCCGGTAAATTACCTGAAGTTGGGAAGGCGCTTGGTAGAAGTATTCGAGAGTTTAAAAATTCTACAAATCAAATAAAAGAAGATGTTGAAAAAGCTGCTAAAATAGATAATGACAAAAGTTAATAAGATCACCCTCATATGAGATTTGCATTAGCAATCATATGAGGGCTTTATTTTTGCGTAATTTTAGTCATCTAATTGGATTGAAAAGCAACTGTAAGTAATTTCACTTACAAAATCTATGGTTTATCCCGATACCGACATTGTGTTTATAAATGAGATAATTGAGATGTACGAATATCGTTAAATCTCTCCGAGCTGCTTGTTATGCAGCCGATAGGGTGCTAGTACGGTGCCTGCCCTAATTTGGCGAAGGAGAGATCATAGAGGAGGAGCTATATGGAGAGAGAGGATGTTTTACTCACCATGCAGCGTGAATTTTCTAAGGCGCTAAAAAAAGCGCCGGAAAGTCGGCGCTGGGGAATGCTTATCGATACTCGCAAGTGCGTAGGATGTCATGCATGTACTATCGGATGTGTTTCTGAGTATAAGCTGCCACCAGGTGTAGTTTATCGTCCGGTGATTGATACCGAGAGCGGCAAATATCCTGATGTTCGGCGCGATTTTTTGCCGAGACCTTGTTTTCAGTGTCAAAACCCATCTTGTGTATCAGTTTGTCCGGTTCAGGCCACCAAAAAAGAAGCTGATGGAATCGTCAGCATTGACTATAATCGATGTATTGGCTGTCGGGCATGCATTTCGAACTGCCCATATGGTGCGCGTACATTTGATGCTGGTGAAAACTATACAGAAGGTACACCGTTAAAGCAAGAGTATGAAAAAGCGGGATTTTATGAATATGGCAAGATATGGCGAAGAGATGGACGCTCAAAAGTAGTTGGGAGTGCCCGTAAATGCCATTTTTGCACGAGTCGTATAAGTCAAGGCTTATTACCTATTTGTGTTTCAACCTGTATTGGTAGGGCAACTTATTTTGGCGATTTAAATGATGAAGGATCTTTGCTTCGGAAAACAATTGACGGCAATAAGACCTATTGTCTTAAAGAGGAAACAGGCAATAAACCACAAGTTTATTATATTTAGGGGGTGCAGTTAATGGGAAAAGTCGCGAATCGAGTTTTGATATTACTCTTTGCCGCTGGCGCATTAGCCGCACTGGGTAAAGTATTTATTTTTGGGGACGTAGTTACTAATTTAGGTAGTTACACTCCGTGGGGACTTTGGGTTAGTATGTATATTTACTTAGTTGGTCTATCAGCTGGCGCAGCTTGGACTGGATTGTATGTTGCATGGCGTCAGGGGGGCCAGCCTAATCGCTTAACAACAATAAGTTTTATTGTGTCAGGGGTCAGTTTAGCTTTTGGTTTAGCCTTTATTGGAATTGATTTGGGTAAGCCGATGGATGGAATCGCTATATTCCTGCATCCATCATTTAGTTCAAAGCTTACGATTGCTTCATGGCTTTACGGTGTGTTTTTTATTTGCCTGGCAGGCTATTTCATGTCGAAAACCAAGACCATATTTATGTATTTGGCTGGAATAATTGCAGCGGCGTTTGTTTTAGCTGAAGGTTTATTTTTTGGAGGAATGGTAGCTCGTACCTTGTGGAATGGAATGTTGACTCCATTGGCCTTTTTTACATCTTCTATTACAAGTGGTGTCGCGGGCGTGTACTTAATGACAGCATTATCCAGTCAAGAAATTTTAGAAGAAGAAGGAACTGGTCTTCAGACAGTTTTGGTATATGGATTGCTAGCTCATGCGATAGTGGAGCTTGCTCACGCAATTATTGGCTTAGCGGGGCTTCCTAGTCACGCAATGGTGATTAAGAACTTACTGTTATCGTGGCCGTTTTTGGGCTTATTTGTAGTTGTTGGATTAGCTATTCCATTAACCCTTATCTATAGGCGTAAATCTGGAATGCAAGTTCTATCGACCATATTAATTCTTGTTGGTCTTGCAGGTTATAAATATAGTTTTGTGCGTTATGGGTTTAGTATTGAGCCTTTACCTCAGATATCTGCAGCGTTTCACCATTTGAGATTATCTACTTCCTACGTGCCATCTTTGGTTGAGTTCACCGTAGCACTAGGGTTTTTGTCTGGTGGTTTATTGGTAGCCCAATTCGTAATCAATTCCTTCGTAACAACTAAGAAAGCTTAATATAGAGGAGGGCTAAAGATGTCTAAAAAAGATATATGGGAACAAATGTTGACCGCTAAAACCAGCAGACGGGCTTTCCTTGCTGGAACAGCGGCTTTTAGTTGCTCAGCTTTGTTAGGAGCAAGTAGCGAGTTTAAAGCTTTGTTTGAACGTGCTCAAGCTGGTATGTTGACTCCGGAAGACGAGTATATACTCAATAAAGCAGAAAATATTATCTATACTACGTGTTTACAGTGCAATACGGGCTGTGCCATTAAGGCCAAATTTCAGGACGGTATACTAACGAAAATAGACGGTAATGCATATTCACCTTGGACTATGAACCCACATCCAGCCTATAAAACAAAAATACGAGATTCAGAAAAGATCGATGGAGCGATTTGTCCTAAAGGTCAGGCCGGCATTCAGACCTACTACGATCCTTATCGAATTCGCAAAGTGTTAAAAAGAGCAGGTAAACGTGGTGAAAATAAGTGGATTAGTATTCCCTTTGACCAGGCGGTAGAGGAAATTGTCAATGGTGGGAAACTATTTTCCCATGTTTCCGGAGAAGAAGACCGTGTGGTTGAAGGACTTAAAGACTTATGGGCGATTCGCGATCCTAAATTAGCTAAAGATATGGCAAGTCATATCAATAAAATTCGTAGTGAAAAAGATAAAGGCAAAAAGCAAGATTTAGTTAAAGAATTTCAAGCTAAATTCCAAAACGACTTATCTGGGATGATCGATCCTGACCATCCTGATTTAGGCCCCAAAAATAATCAGTTTGTATTTTGGTGGGGTCGGTTAAAAGACGGGCGGGGAGACTTAATTAAACGGTTTACGCTTGATTCTTTTGGCTCCAATAATGCCCATGGTCATACAACTGTTTGCCAGGGATCTCTATATTTCTCAGGTAAAGCGATGAGTGAACAATGGGGTTATGATGATAGTAAAAATGCGATGACATGGGTCAATGGTAAAAAGTTTTACTGGCAGGCTGAATTGGAGAATGCTGAATTTGTGATTTTCGTTGGTGCAAATGTTTTCGAAGCAAATTATGGTCCGCCAGTAAGATGTCAGCGTATTATTGACGGGATTAACACTGGCAGGCTTAAATATGCCGTGTTAGATCCGCGCTTTTCTAAAGCAGCTTCAAAAGCTTGGAAGTGGGTACCTGCTATTCCGGGTAAAGATACTGCTGTGGCGATGGGGATGATTCGTTGGATCATTGAAAATAAACGATATGACGAAAAATACTTGGTCAATGCCAATAAGGGAGCAGCAAAAGCTAGTGGTGAACCAACATGGAGTAATGCACCATGGTTAATAAAGATAGTTAAAGGAAAGCCAACAGTTTTCTTAAGATCGCATGAAGTTGGATTTGCTAAAACAGAAGCGCAAAAAGATGGCAAGCAATATATTAATGAGAAATTTGTTGTTATAAGAAATGGAGAAATGGTCGAAGTTGATCCTAATGATGAAAAAGAAGCTGTCTATGGTGACTTATTTGTTGATACAGAAATTCAAGGAATTAAAGTCAAATCGGTTATGCAACTCCTTTATGAAGAATCTACTGCAAGGAGCTTAACTGAATGGGCCAATCAAGCTGGCGTTACCACGAGCGTAATTGAAGAACTTGCAAAAGAGTTTACCAGTCACGGTAAGAAAGCTGTGGTTGATATTCATCGGGGTGTGTCGCAGCATACCAATGGTTTCTATAACGTACTTGCCTGGAATACGTTGAACTTACTTAATGGTAACTATGATTATCAAGGGGGCTTTATTTCAAAATCAGAATATACTTCTAATGGCTCTAAAAAAGGGCAGGCATTTAACATTAGCAAGCATAATAAGAAACTCTCGCCTTTCGGTACAACCATTATTCGTACTGGTACGAAATATGAAGATAGCACACTCTTTTCTGGATATCCAGCAAAGCGGCCGTGGTTCCCACTGATTAGCGATATCTACCAGGAAGTTGTCCCATCTGCAATGGATATGTATCCATATCAAGTTAAAAGCTTATTTTTATACATGGGTTCGCCAGTTTACTCCCTGCCAGCAGGCCAGGCCGTAATTGATACGCTTTCAGATGTTAACAAAATACCAATGTTCGTTACATTTGATATTACAGTTGGTGAAACGTCAACGTATTCAGACTATATTATTCCTGATTTAACTTACATGGAAAGATGGGAAATGCATGGGTCGCATCCAAGTATTCCATATAAGGTTATGCCTATTAGACAGCCGGCCGCAAAACCATTAACTGAGGCTGTAACGGTTTTCAACCAGGAAATGCCTGCAAGCCTAGAATCCTTTTTACTTAGTGTCGCAGAAAAAATGAATTTACCAGGATTCGGAGCCAACGGATTTGGTGATAATGTTCCATTAACTCATTCGGATCATTTGTACTTAAAGCAAGTTGCAAATATTGCAACTGACGGCACTCCTGTTCCCGATGCTGATGACGAAGAAGTGAGAGTCTTTATGGAATCACGTAGACATTTACCAAAGTCTGTATTTGATCCTGACCGATGGAAAGCGGCATGTGGAGATGCTTATTGGCGTAAAGTCATCTATGTATTAAACCGTGGAGGACGTTTCGAAGATTTTGCTTCGGCTTGGGATGGGAACAAAGTTAAAAACAAGTATGGCGTCATGGTAAATATGTATATGGAAAAAACAGCACAGGTTAAAAACTCCATGACTGGTAAGAATTTTAGTGGTATAGCTACCTTTATTCCAGAGGTACGTGATTGTGCAGACCAAGCTGTAAATGATGAAGATAGTGGATATGGGTTAACTCTGATTACTAACAAAGTGATTCAACATACCAAATCGAGAACTGCAGCTAATTACTGGCTATTAGCAATTGAGCCGGAAAATAGCGTTCTTGTTAGTAGCAGTGATGCAAAAGCGCTTGGTCTAAGAGATGGTGATAAAGTTAAAATCACATCAGCCTCGTGTCCGGACGGAATTTGGAAATTAGGTGCTCAGGGAGATAAAATACTATCCGGTAAGGTATCAATTACCGAAGGTATGCGTCCAGGTGTTGTATCTTTCTCGCTTGGTAGTGGGCATTTTGCTAATGGGAGTCATGATATTGTCATTGATGGAACTACAATCAAAGGTGATGAGCGTCGAAGTCGAGGCATCCATGCGAATGTTGCTATGAGAGTCGACCCAGTGTTAAAAAACACAGGCCTCCAAGATGTAGTTGGTGGAAGTATTTGTTTCTATGATACAAAAGTTAAACTTGTTAAAATTTAAGAATTGTTTCTGAACGTTTTTTTGCGGAGGATAGCGCCATCGTAGTATTCTACGTGAAACTATCCTCTATTTCATTAGAAGCATTAAAATGTTAATATGGAAGTTGAGTAAAAGCTTTTTGGCTTGTACTAATCAAACAATGATAAAGGAGAAGCATATGAAGACTAAGATTGTAGTTTTGTTAGCAGTGTTCTTCATGGTTGCTTTAGCCGGATGTAGCTCGTCATCACCTGTGAAAGAAGTGCGTCTTAATAATACTGACAATCAAATTGTTGTTGGATATCAAAAAAATTACAATGAAATTCCACTTCGAGTAGCTGTATCATCAATTGTATCACCTAAAGAAACATTAACCATATATCAGCCATTATTGGAATACCTAGAAATGAAATTGGGTCAGAAAGTAGTCTTGTTACAACGTAAAACCTATAAAGAAGTAAATGAGTTAATAACCACAGGGCATGCGGATATTGCCTTTGTTTGCAGTGGTAATTATGGCGCGCAAATGTCTGGTATGGAATTATTAGCTGTGCCTGAAGTTGACGGTGATTCCACTTATCAATCTTTTATTATTGCAGGTAAACATGTTAATGCAAGCTCATTATCAGATTTGCGTGGTAGATCTTTTGCGTATACCGATCCGTTATCGTTTTCCGGTCACATCGCACCGATCTATATGATTTCATTATTAGGTTATGATGCAGATCATTTCTTTGGTCGCAATTTTTATACTTTCAGTCACGATAATTCGATTCAAGCAGTAAGTGACGGGATTGTGGATGCTGCAGCCGTGGACAGTATGATTTATAAACAAGCCATACGAAAATTTCCGAATTTAGATAAAAGCATTAAAGTCGTAGATAAATCGATTGTTGTTGGATCTCCTCCTGTTGTTGTAAATCCTAAAATAGAGGCTAAGCGAAAAGAAGAGCTGCGTAGTTTACTATTAACGATGCACATGGATCCTCAAGGGAAAGAGGCTATTAACAAGCTTGATTATGATAAGTTTGTCGATCCTGAGGAAGAAAACTATTCAATTTTAATACCCATCTGGTTGAAAGTTAAGGAGGAATTGTAATGGTTATTTCAGGACGGCAAAGCTTTTTCTTAAAAATCATAATTGGGGTTATTCTTATTTTAGTTCTCCTTGGTACAATAAATATTTTCCAGACAAGAACCATGATGAATTCACTGTTTTATGATTTACAGCAAAAGCGGGGTGTATCTATTGCCCATATGCTTGCAAGTAGAGCCTCAAGCTTGATTTTGGTCCATAATTATTATGATTTACACGAATTAATGAAGGATACCGTTACGAGTAATGAGGATGTGAGATATGCTTTTGTTGTTGGAAATGAAGGAGAATTATTGGCACACTCTTTTGAAAGTGGATTTCCTAAAGAACTGCTAACAGCTAATACACCGAATAATTTAGAAAAATTTCATGCAGTTGAATTAAGTACAGAAGAAGGACGCATACAAGACATCGCTGTACCACTTTTTGAAGGACGGCTAGGGGTTGCTCATGTTGGCATGAGTGATACAAGCCTTAATGCTATCTTGCAGGCGACGACCAGGCAATTAATCTATGAGACAGTTGCTGCCGTTTTTATTGGGATCGCCTTGTCGTTTTTTTATGCTGGAAAGCTTACAAAGCCCATTCGAGAGTTAGTAAGGGTAACGACAGCGATAACTTCCGGTGATTTTACTCAAAAAGTTTTGATCAATTCAAGTGATGAGTTTGGAAAGCTTGCTAAAAACTTTAATAGCATGACTGATTATCTATATGAACTGCTTACTGAATTAAAAAATAAAGAAGAAGCGCGTACGCACCTTTTGCAAAAGGTTATTATTGCTCAAGAAGACGAACGCAAAAGAGTTGCCCGAGAGCTACATGATGAGACCGGTCAAACGCTAACTTCGCTGATGATTGGGTTAAAGTATTTAGCAGAAAACTGCCCTGGAAGCAGTGAACGATGCCAATTAGAAGATATGAGGTTATCAGTTAAGCGTACCCTTGGTGAAATTCATCGACTCTCAATTGAACTGAGACCTAGCATTTTAGATGATATGGGCTTAGTAGCCGCATTAGAAAAATATATCGATGAGTACAATGAAAACTATCAAGTTGATGTCGACCTACACGTTACATGGGATATAGATAAAAGGCTGGCGCACGAGATTGAAATTACTGTTTATCGAATCATTCAAGAAGCTCTAACTAATATTGCTAAATACGCTCAAGCTAAAAATGTTAGTGTTATTATCACTTGTAATGAACGTGGTTTAGAAGCTATTGTTGAGGATGATGGTATCGGCTTCATTGTTGAAGATTTATATAAAGATAATAGAGCTGTAGACAAACTCGGCTTATATGGGATGCACGAGAGAGCCAGCTTAGTAGGTGGTTCCTTAACAATTGAATCAACAATAAACATAGGGACTACAGTTTACTTGAGAATTCCAATTGAAAGGAGCTAACCGATTCATGCAGACTACAGTCGTAATAGTTGATGATCATGCTTTAATGAGATCAGGCTTAAAGTTAATGCTACACAATCAAAGTGATATTAAAGTTGTTGGTGAAGCTTCGAATGGTCTTGAGGCATTACAGCTAATCGAATCTGTAATGCCTGATGTCATATTACTTGATTTATCAATGCCAGTTATGGGCGGGATTGAGTGTTTAAAAAAGATCAGAGAGATTAGTCCACAAAGTAAGGTCGTTCTGTTAACGATGCATGAAGATTTGCAGTATTTGCGCCAAGGTTTAGCTTGTGGTGCTATGGGCTTTGTACTGAAGAAGTCTGCGGATGATGTATTGTATCAAGCAATTAGAACAGTATGCTCAGGTGCTATGTTTCTGCCGATGAATGCAGGTAATATACTAAGCGTTGAGCAAGTTGAACCCCCCACATTTGGTTCAGTAAAAAACTTAAGTGCGAAAGAGAAAACAGTTCTTAAGCTAATTGCAATGGGATACACGAATGCGGAAATTGCTGAAAATCTCTTAATTAGCGTTAAAACTGTTGAAACCCATAAGTATCGTATTATGGAAAAACTTCAAACAAAAAAGAGATCAGATTTAGTTAAATATGCTATTAAACTTGGATTAACTTCTGATGATAGTTTTTTCTAATTGATTAACATTGGAATGCAAGGCATATTAATAGATATCATGTATATTTAAGGAGTTTAATATGGAAATCATTAATGTACTAAAAGCATTAAGTGATGAAACACGGATTAAAATATTAAACCTGCTTAGAATAATGCCTTTATGTGTATGTGAGATTGAAGATATCTTAGGGATAAGTCAATCTAATGCATCCAGGCATCTATGTTTGATTAGATTATATTGACAAAATAAACAAATAAAAATATTATTATATGTAGATACAGTTGTTTAGGATATGCAAAAGATCGTTAACAAAAATGATTGAATTTGCATATAATTATATATAAATATAATTATTAAAATTTAAGTGCCAATAAAGGAGAGCGTTAAAGATGAAAAAAATTGAAATCTATGATCCAGCGATGTGTTGTTCAACCGGTATTTGCGGGCCAAGTATTGACCAAGAACTTTTAAGAGTTGCCACTGTCGTAAATTCTCTTGTAAAAAAAGGAGTCTCTATTACACGTTATAACCTTTCAAGTGAACCACAGGCTTTCATTGATAATAAAAAAGTGAATGAATATTTGATTAAAGAAGAAGTTGAGATATTACCAATTACTCTTGTGGACGGAGAAGTCGTTAAAACTAAAGCTTATCCTACCGATGATGAGTTTGCTCAGTGGACAGGATTATCTAAAGACGAATTTATTGCACCTCCCGCAAAAGAAAGTGGTTGTTGCTGCGGCGATGGTGGCTGCTGTTAACCAAGTTAGGAGGATACTCAGATGTATAAACTGTTTAATCCCGATCATATAACACTAACGAAATATTTGTTTTTTACTGGTAAGGGCGGGGTGGGAAAAACTTCGACAGCCTGCGCAACAGCAATTACTTTAGCTGATCAGAATAAGAAAGTACTGCTTGTCAGCACTGATCCTGCGTCAAATTTGCAGGATGTATTTGGTATTGAACTAAACAGTAAGGGAACTCCTATTCAGGAGGTTCCTAATCTGGTTGTTGCAAATTTAAATCCAGAAGAAGCTGCTAAAGAATACAGAGAATCGGTACTTGCACCATATAAGGGTAAGCTGCCACCAAGTGTGTTGAAAAACATGGAAGAACAACTCTCAGGATCGTGTACTGTAGAAATTGCTGCCTTTAATGAATTTTCTGCTTTCATAACAGATGAAAAAATTCAGCAAGAATATGATCATATACTGTTTGATACCGCGCCTACCGGTCATACGCTCCGAATGCTTCAATTGCCATCAGCCTGGAGTAATTTCATTAGCGAAAACACGCATGGGGCATCTTGTTTAGGTCAATTATCTGGTTTGGAAGACAAAAAAGAAATCTACAAAAATGCAGTAAGTACTTTGGCGGACGGCAAATTAACTACACTTATTTTACTTGCTCGACCAGAGTACTCGCCACTTAAGGAAGCAGAACGTGCCTCAAAGGAATTGCAGGAGTTAGATGTAAACAATCAGTTGTTGGTTATCAATGGTGTCTTGCAGCTTGATATTCAAAATGACAAAGTTGCCGATGAACTTTACGCAAAGCAGCAAAAGGCATTGCAAAACATACCTGAACATTTACAAGACATTGAAACCTATGTCATTCCTTTACGAGCATATAATATTACAGGTATTAAAAATATAAGAATGCTGCTTAAGGGCGACTATTTGGAAACTCAAGATTATCAACTAGTCAATGCTAACTTGCCAAAAATAAAAGAACTAATCGAAGATCTATATGTATCCCAAAAGAGAGTAATCTTTACGATGGGAAAAGGCGGTGTGGGCAAAACTACTTTGGCAGCTGCTATTGCTCTTGGTCTAGCTGCAAAAGGAGTTAAAGTTCATTTGACCACAACCGATCCTGCCGATCACCTGAAGTTTGTTGTAGAATCCAGCGCCGGGATTACACTCAGCAAAATAGATGAGAAGGAAGAATTAAAAAGTTATACAGAAGCCGTATTGGCAAAAGCCAGAGAAACCATGGGTGAAGAAGACCTGGCTTATGTCGAAGAAGATCTTCGTTCGCCTTGTACCCAGGAAATTGCCGTATTTCGTGCATTTGCTGAGATCGTAGATAAGGCGGATGATGAGGTTGTTGTTATCGATACAGCACCAACAGGCCATACGTTGTTATTATTAGATGCAACCCAAAGTTACCACAAAGAGATTCAAAAATCACAAGGTGAGATACCGGAATCGGTTAAGAAACTTTTACCAAGATTACGTGATGAGAAAGAAACTGAAGTTGTCATTGTGACACTCCCTGAGACGACACCCGTTTTTGAAGCTATGCGGCTGAAAGAAGATTTAGCCAGAGCGGGCATCAATAATAAGTGGTGGATCATTAATTCGAGCTTGTTGATGACAAACACGCAAAGTCCTTTGTTAAAGACAAAAGCATTGAATGAAATTCCGTGGATTAATAAAGTTGATCAATTGTCACAAGGGAATTGTGCAGTAGTTCCGTGGTCTGGTGATGATATAAAGGGTAAAAAGCTGTTAGAGTTGATTTAGTATCAAATAATTAATTATTTTTGCCTGTAACCTCCCTTCAATATTGGAGGTGTGACCTATGATATAGGTGCACCTCCAAGAACTTTAAACCTTTATTTTTTTTACAATATAACTTGCAAAATACAAATATTATTAGTAAGATGAAGGTGAGGTGAAAAAATGGAACTAGAAGAAATTCGGGAAACCTTTCATGTCATGACAAGAAGACTTGGCTTGATTGACAAATGTGGCTGTAAAGTTGGTCAGTTTGATATTTCGGTAACACAAAGTCATATTCTTTATGAAATCAATAAACGGCGAAAGCCATCCATGCAGGAAGTTGCCGAAGCGTTAGGGATGGATATAACTACTTTTAGTCGACAGATCCAAACATTGATGAAGCTTGAATTGGTAATAAAAATGGAGCTTCCAGAAGACCGGAGAGTTTATGTTCTCTCTCTATCCGAAATAGGAATCCGAGTTGTAATGGAAATAAGTGAGCAAATGAATAGCTATTTTCGAGAAGTTTTTTCAGGTATGTCAGAGTTTGAAAAAGAGACAGTAATGCGGTCTATTCAACTATTAAATCGCAATTTATCGCAATCCAATGTATGTTGTTCACCGATTAGGTGATTCTTTTTTAACTGCTTACTTGCATAATGCAAATAACCAGTATATTGAGAGGAGTGAGACGAAATGTATGATACCCTAAAAACCTTTATTACTCTGGTTGTGGAGTTATCGGTCTTGTTTTTGGGAATTAGCTTTGTCATTAACCTGCTACAAATTTGGATACCTTATGACAAAATCAATAAATGGTTATCCGGTCAAAATTCATTTATTGGTGCACTCGGAGCAATTGTTTTTGCCTTTGTGACACCATTTTGTTCGTGTTCGACTATCCCAATTGTTGTGAATTTATTAAATAAAAAAGTTCGCTTTGGCATTGTAATGATATTCTTGTTCTCATCGCCAATTTTAGACCCTACTATTTTAACCCTAATGGTATTTGCTTTAGGCTGGAAAGTGGCGCTGTTTTATACAATCATTACTTCGGTATTATCCGTTATTATCGGTTTTGCTCTTGAAAGAATGGGTTTTGAAGGTGCGGTTAAGAAGGTTGTCGCTCCTGAGCTTGATTTAGTTCCAGCAACTTTTAGCGCCAAAACTGCTTGGAAAGAGACACTGGATTTAATGAAAGCTGTATATCCATATTTATTGCTTGGTGCAGGTATTGGGGCTTTGATTCACGAGGTTGTACCAACAGAATGGATTATTACCTACCTGGGTGGCGATTCATGGTGGTTGATTCCAATCGCTGCAATTGTCGGGATACCTTTATATATACGATTGTCAGCAATGATTCCTATTTCACAAATTCTCATCGCAAAAGGAATGGGTGCTGGGGCCGTTATGGCACTTGTAATCAGCTCGGCAGGTGCAAGCATGCCTGAGATTGTATTATTAAACTCTATTTTTCATAAACGGTTGGTAATGGCATTTATTGTTTCGGTTGTACTTATGTCCACGGTATCAGGCTTCTTGTTTTATGTTTTATAAAAAAATATTGGGAGGGAAAAATATGGCGTGCTGTACTGATGGCAAAAGAAGTATAACTAGAATCGTATACACTTGTTCAGGTTGTTGCGCTGAAGGAAAAGCGAGTGATTTGGTTGGACGTAAGCTAAGAGAGGAAGGTTATGCACGCTGTGGCCATAGTTGTTTAGCTGGTATTGGTGCAGGGTATCCCCGGTTTTTAAAAGCAGCTCAAGAAGCATCAGAAGTAATTGTTATTGACGGTTGCAAGATGGTCTGCGCAAAAACGATGTTGAAAAAAGCGAATATCACAGCAACATCTTATATTCTTCTGGATATGGGATTTTCAGAAGAGCGAGACCAGGACACCTTTGTTACAGCTATTTGCCAGCAAATTATGGGATAATATAATGTATCTAAGCCGTTATTCCATACCCACTTATTTAATTTGATAAACTCACTAAGAGCCTTTGCGGCTCTTTTTTTTCGACTTGGTATAGAAATAATAATGAATGATTACACCTAAAGTAATTATTTGTACCTTCTTTTTAGTGTCCCACATCTATAGTGATTATTTGGAATAAATTCAAAGCTCTCCTGCGGTAATCTGAACCACTTACACAGTGGAGTAGGAACAGAAATTATTTGAATATCGAATTTTTTGTCGTTATGATCATAGGTTTCAGTACAATATTTACAATTTATCTCCATAGTAACGTTACCTTATTAATAATTCATTGCTAAAGTAACGTTACTATGGTAAAATTTAGGCAAGGAGTTGTTAAATCATGGGAGTTAATAATACCTGTTACGAGCGAGTGACACTTTATTTAAAAAAAGAGCATGTTCAATTTCTTAACAAGATTGTTGCTGAAATAACGAATGAGAACCAGAGCAGTGTAGGCAAAAGTGAGTTAGTAAGAGCTGTTTTAGACGATTGTTGTGATATAAATGATTGGAAAAGTAAAGCTTTGTTTGAAAAAATTTGTAAAAAAGATGAAAAAAAGAAGTAAAACGCCTAATTTATAACGAATAGTAAAAAAGGCTTTTTAAGGATGTTTTGGAGGACTTGACTTATGACTAGCAAGTGGTTGGAACACATATATGAAAAACTAGAGCTTAAACAAGGTGAACTGCTTTCCGCTACCGAGAACCCAATTGAGAGTACGATGGATTCTTGGGTTGAGAAAGGTGGGTGGCTTTCGCTTGCCGCAAAAATAGGTCAAAATCTTCCAGATGTAAAAATAGATAAGGTTTTCTTTGTTCACAATGACCCAGTAATAGTTTTCGCTGAATGTTCTTCTAATGAAAAGGCTATTGGCGAATTATTCCGAAGAGTATGGTGCATGGCCCGGCCATCTTTTTTGTTCGTTGCTACTCCTGGTGAGCTTCATGTATATAGTTTAAGCAAATTACCCGAACGAAATAAAGAAGGGATACAGGCTCCTCTATCTTTAATCATACTTCATCGAATTGATGAAGTATTGGAACAACTTAGTATGTTTCATCGAGAGCAATTAGAAACTGGATTGTTATTTGCAGATAAACGATTTGGCGATATTGCCGAACGAGCTGATCGAAGATTTATTTCAGACTTAAAAGTTCTGCGGTATGAGTTAATTCAAGAGGGGCTAAAAGAAGATAAGTTGATGTATGCTCATGCCATTATTGGGCGATCAATATTTATTAGATATTTAGAAGATCGTAAGATTTTAACTAAAGAATATTATTATAAAATTGCTGAGAAAAATGCTCGGTGGACAGAACTATTAAACGATCCTTTGCCTGGCTTTGAAGCGCAGGCTGACATGCAAAGCATCTTCTATTTAAAGGTCTTAAGAGATAAACAATTTACCTATGCACTATACGAAAACTTATCTAAAGACTTCAATGGCGATACATTTCCACAAGATCCTAATGAAAAGGAAAATGTAAAGCAAACACATTTAGATTTACTACAAAGATTTTTGCGTGGAGATACAGGTAGCCAACAGAAACTATTTTTCTGGGCATATAAATTTGATATTATACCAACCGAACTTATAAGCAATCTATATGAGGAGTTTTACCGAAAAGTTACGAAGGGGAAAGAAACTGGGACGCACTATACTCCGTTAGCTCTTGTTGAATATGTATTATCACAAGTTTTAACTCCAAGTAAACTAGAAAAAAATCCTCGTATACTCGACCCTGCTTGCGGATCAGGAATTTTTTTAGTTGAGAGTTTTCGAAGAATCGTAAGATATAGAGTAAGAGAACGAGCCGGTGCAGCTCTTAGCTATGATGAATTAAGGGCCATTTTAAAAAATCAAATAGCTGGGATTGAAAGAAATGGTGAAGCAATTAGGGTAGCTGCGTTCAGTCTTTATTTGGCACTTCTTCACTATCAAGAGCCTCCTGATATTTTGGAATGGGTAAGAAGCGGACAAAGGTTACCTAACTTAAAATACCAGAATAAACAAGGAGAAAGATATTTTAATATACTTTACGAGTCAGACACATTTGATTCATTACAAGAGTGGACAGGCAATGAAGAACCTCTATTTGATGTAATCGTTGGAAATCCTCCATGGGGAGAAGCAGAAGAAAAGGCAATTAAGTGGTGTAACTCTAATGAAAGACCGATAGGGGATAAAGAATATTCTCAGGCATTTATTTGGCGTGTTATGAGTCTTCTTCAGCAAAATGCAACAGCGGGACTTTTAGTTTCATCCGGTGTCTTACTAAAGCAACATCCAAAGAGCAAACGCTTTCGCCAAATATGGTTAAGTGAAGCCAAGGTAAATCAAGTAGTAAATTTTATTCATGCTCGTAAAGTTTTTTTTGCTAATGCGATTGCCCCTTTTGCATATATCGAATTTGAAAAAACGAAAGATATTCCTCCGGATCATACTATTACCTATTGGTCAGCAAAACGTACAGCAGCAGTTGCCCAACAACAGGCAGTCATTTTATCAAGTGTCGACCGAAAACTCGTTCATCAAAGGGAAGCAATTGTCGACGATAGAGTTTGGAAAATTTATTGGTGGGGAAGTCATCGGGATAGGGCGCTGATTAACCGTATTTCTCTCAATCAAACATTCGGAGATTTAATCGAAACTAGAAAGTGGAAAGCGGGAGTAGGGTATAAACGCGGTGGTGCAAAATGCAAACAATACCCGAGTGATTGGTTGCTAAAGTATAAAGAGTTACCTGTTCAGCACCTGAGTAGATATGGGAAATTTCCAACCGATTGTCTGATTTCAGTCCCAGATGAAGTCCACAGAAAAGCAAATGAAAAACTGTATAAAGGCTGGAGAATACTTTTCAAGCAAGGAGTATCACAAGCTTTAGGTGTGAATGGTCGTATTTTAGTGAGACTGGAAAAAGAAGATTGTTGTTTTACGCATGCGATGTACGGTATCAATGTCGATAATGCTGAGGATTGGGAAAGGAAGACAATTATTGCGGTGCTTTGGTCCTCTTTAGCGAGATATTATTATTTCCTAACGGCTAGTCAATGGGGAACATGGCATGATTCAATTTTTGTTGAGGTTTTACTAAGTATCCCTATTAAATTCCCGAATAACGAAGAATTAAAGAATAGGGTTTTAAAAGTAGTAAATGAGCTTCAAGAATGTGACCAAGAAATTTTGCATAATTGTCGTGAAGCTGAATTAGAACAAGAATTGGACCAAGTAGTTTTTGATCTTTATGGACTAAATCATGCAGAAAGAGATTTAATTCATGACTTATGTAATACAGAGATGGATTTTTTCTACAACCATAGTGAGAGCTTAGTAATTAAGGCTTTAGATTATTTTCCTAAACAGACAATAGGTGTAATAAAGGATGTTAAAGAAAAGAATTACCAAAGGGGTTTGGAAGGCTATCTAACTACGTTTTTAGGAATCTGGAATCAGGAGCTAGAACCTGACGGAGAATTTAATTGGCAAATTTTTGGCTTGCACAATAGTGCTGCCATGATCGCAGTAGTGTTTACAACTCAGTACAAAGGAGAAGGTTTGACTCCTATTGCCTTGCATGATGAAGATTCAATTTTAGCTAAGTTGAAAAATAGATTACTAATACCGTTTAACAGTTCGAAAGTCTATGTTGATGGTATTGTGCGTGTAGTGGCTGATGATCACATTATTATAATCAAACGTAATGAAACTCGTCTTTGGACTCGTAGTAGAGCAAGAGAAGATGCAGAAGCAACCATTTTACAAGCAATGGCACTCCAAGACGCCTATCAGCGAGGTGAAAAATGACTCTATCCATATATCGATTGAATACTAGAAGACGTCATGAACAAGTTATACTCTCAGTTCTGAGAGATGCTTTAACAAACCTCATAGCTTTAAAAAAGTTTGATGAAGATTCATACGAAGACGATATTACTGTAGAATTAATTAATGAGATTCATAAAGAACTTATGCCAGTGGAGACATCGTTTACCGTAGTTTTTGATTGCAAAAATCAACCTATTCCTGGGCAACCAAGAGATCTTGAGCGTGAAAAAAAGAGACCGGATATACAATTTCAATGGGTAAATCACGAGGCTCAAAGTTATATGGAACGTCAGTCTGAGTATATTGTTGAATGTAAACGACTTCGCTCAGGAAAAACCTGGAATAAAGACTATGTTAAAAAGGGGATTAAACGCTTTATTCATGCAGAGCACGGTTACGCAAAAGGTTCAGAATCTGCAGCGATGATAGGATATATTCAAAATTCCGAGCCAGATAGTATTTTAAATGACGTGAATTGTACACTTGAGGAAGTGTCACATCCGCCTTTAGTTAAGTCTCAAGAAAACTGGATTGCACGTGGGGTAGCAAGACTTTACCACAGTGTCTATCGAACAGAAATTCTTCCTTGTAACTTTACTCTTAATCATTTATGGGCAGATATGCGAAGACTATGAAGTATAGTATCCTACGAAAAATTGTACTATAAAGAACAATATTCGCCTTGATAATAAATAAGGGCTGTCTCATAAGGTGAGGCGGCTCTTATTTATTATCAAGGAATATATATGGCTGTAATTTAGAGGAAATATTTAAACCAATCAGAATTGATTATTTGAGGTGGTCAGCATTAAAAATGAAATTGTATCCGCCATTTATCCCGCTTACGATGAAGAGTCATACGATTTGGGAAATCCATTTATCGAAGCTATACCTAAAATAAGTAATTTGCATTGGTCAATTATAACTTCTTACCCAAATTATTTAAAGAAAGATAATATTCTCCCGGCAGAAATAAAAGCACATGAAGTTCAAAACCTACACAGATTGTTCGTGGGACTGTCTTTCCAGAAAGACCTCTTTGCGCATCTCACACTCATAATAGAAACAGCATATTTCAAGAGGAATCCACTATTTCCTGAATTTAGAGAAGTACTAGCAAAAAATAATATTCTAGATCAGACAGATTTAAATGGTTCATTAGGTCGCCTTATCGGTGTTAAAGGAAGTGGAAAATCATCGACCGTACTAAAAATACTCTCTTACTACCCAAAAGTAATTAAGCATATCTGTTACAGAGAAATACAGTTTTATGTACACCAAGTAGTATGGATCAAATTAGATGCGCCACCAGATGGGAATGTTCAAGGGTTGTACTTTAACTTATTGAAGTATATTGATAATTTGTTGTCAACAAATTATTGTGCGAAGCTATACCGACAGTCGCTTTCAAAGGAAGACTTACATCATACTGTCCTTAGAGTATTGTTCTTTCATGGGCTAGGAACATTAGTCATCGACAATATTCAGTATTTCAGTTTAGGGAGACTTGATGAAAAAATTCAAGTCGCTAACTTTATTAATGAATTATGTAAGCTGGGAATGACTGTCTTACTGATTGGAAACGAAACTGCACACGGACTTTTATTTGAACATCTCTTAAGTTCTAAAATTGCATTTGATCTGAGTTGGACTAAAATGCAATTTGATGAAGAGTGGGAAAAGTTTATTAGAAATCTTCTTAAATATCAGTGGACAGATCAATACACTGATTATTCTATTGACCTTTCATTAACTTTTTATGAGGAGTCTGGGGGGATTCTCGATACAGCAAAAAAACTATATCAGCTATGTCAATATAAGGCAATTGAACTAGGTGAAAAAGTAATTTCGCCCAATCTTGTAATTAGAGTTTCGCATGAACTTATTAAATAAATGCTTAGGAGAATGTTATTTGTTTGGATATTTCCCAACCCTTTATCAAGATGAAATTGCTTACAGCATTATTGCAAGATTGAATTGGCATTTACGTTTTGTATCAACGCAGGTTTTTGTTGAGATGATATATGGCAGAAAAAGTCTTAACACTGCTGTTGATTTACCGAATCGAATTCTAGAATTATTCAAAAACACGCCGTTGTCTACTTTTTGTACACCAGAAGAATTTGTTGAGCGACACACACTATATAATTTTTATTCTTTTGGACTAAATGAGAAACAAAAGTCAGTGTTAATGAATAATATGCTAAGTTATGAAAAGAAAAGCTATCACAGTCAAGGATTATACAATCCTGTTTGCCAAGATAAAGAATTGAGATTTTGCCCAATCTGTATGAAAATAGATATTGATGCTCAAGGTGAGCCTTACTGGCATGCTATCCATCAAGCTCCAGGAGTAATGATTTGTCCGTATCACAGAGTTTATCTCCTTGAACGATGCTCTATTTGCGGAGCAGCCTTTCAAGGGAGATTAAACGAATGTATACCACTACGTGATAAGTGTCCTAATGGACATGAGCTTCTAGATCAAGCTATAAGATGTCGTAACGATTTAACCGATAAATTTCATAATTACGCATTCTGGGCTTTGATTGTATCAAATAATCAAAAAACCTATGAAAAAGAGTATATTTATAGTTTAATACGTCGGAAGATTGAATATAGTGGTAAGGCTAGGGTCAATGGCAGAATTAGTATAAAACAAATTGCAGAAGAGTTCGTTTCGTATTATGGGATACCGTTTCTGAAAATTATGGAGAGTAATATAAATCTTGAAGATGATTCTAATTGGTTTTATAGATTTTTCTTTAGATCCCATAAGACCGCACTAGTACATCCAGTACGTATAATTTTGGTTATGAATTATTTCTTTGATTCTCCAATGAATATTGACGATAATCTTATTAAACATCCATTTGGGGAAGGACCATGGCCGTGTTTAAATCCGGCAGCCGATCATTATCGACAATCTATTATAAATGAATGTAATATATCACTAATTAAAAAGAAAGAGATATTAACAGGCAAGTTTGTTTGCAAATGCGGCTTTGAATATATACGTATCGGGCCGCAAAAAAGTGAATCCGAAAGATATACTAGGTATAGAGCGATTAAGCGTGGAAAGGTATGGGAAGATAAGCTGCAGAAATTATTGGCTTCAGGGAAGCATACCATTTACGAAATTGCTAATTTGCTTGAAGTTGATGCAAAAACAATTCATCGTCACTTGAAAAAGGATATTCGCAAAGAACGTAAAGTTCATCTAGATGAAGTTAAACTTTTTGAGGCGAAAAATATAATTATTGAAGGAATAAATAAGTATCCCAATTACAGTCGTACCAAAATTCGTGATATGTATTTAAAGCAATATAGTTACATTAACAGATGGGAGAAATCTTGGCTAAATAAGAATTTACCAGAGCCATCTATTAGAAAGAGATTTAGCTGGGAAGATCTCGATCAATTGTATAGAGATATGTTACCGAGCATTATCGATCAAATTAAAGCTAAAGAGAAGCCTTGCCAAATTACAAAGTCAAATATTATTGATTATGTAGAAATTCCTAAGCGTTATCAGCCCACAAAAAGCCTAATGAAAATACTTCCTCTGTTTTTTTGTGCAATACAAAGTGCAGTCGAGCCTATTGATGAATATCACATTAGAGGTATCAATTGGGCATATCGAACTCTAAAAGCTGCTAACGAACCAATTACTGAAAAACAAATAAAAAAGATGTTTTATATAAAAAAAGCGTTTTCAAAACCAGTACAAGACTATTTACATTCACTTCTCAAAAGCTGAAGCTAATTTTTATTTTGTATAGATAAGTCGAGATTTAAAGATCATCAAATATTGAAGATAAATTTTAATTAATCAAAAACCAATATATGACTTAGAAAGCAAGTTTTTGAAGCTAATTTTTATTCAATATCATGATTGTTCTAGAAAAATAAAGTTGGTAACTGTGAAAGAACAAGTAAAATCCCTACCTCGGAGAGGTAGGGATTTTCTTTATGCGTGCATTATATTCAAGAATAAAAAATTGGTGTGAAAAAGTATGTGTTCGTGAAAAATAAAGTCGGCAACCAAGATATTATTTATGAATCTACACCTATATTGATGTAAGGTAAAATCCTACACTGCGTTTCTAGATTAGAAGGATAATTGTGGTAAGTAGCGAATATATTTGTTTAGGTGAATAAGCATTATGTGACTATGAAGGTCGCTAAATGACTACGAAGGTCATGCTCCAAAATAACTTGGGGCTATCTTGCGTAGTCTTTTTTATTTTCAAATTCACTTGTTATTTGTCCAAAGAGAGTATTTGATCTGTGAATAAAGGGTGGTGAATTATCCAAGAAATTTCTAGGAGTGCATTAATGAACTATAACGTGAAGGCGAAAATGTTTGGAGGAACATATGAAGAATAAAAAAATAATCGTATTGTGTTTGATCGTAACTTTTATATTTACATTAGTGGGCTGCGGTAAAAATACGGATAAGAATACTAATGCGGCAAAAGACAGTGTCGTTATTGCCATGGATGCCGAATCAGAGCCCGCTGCTGGATTTGACCCGGTTATGGGCTGGGCAGCTGGCGAACATACTCATGATCCATTAATTCAAAGCACCTTGTTAATTACAAAAGAGGATATTACAATTGGATATGACCTGGCAAAAGAATATACGATTTCGCCAGATGGACTTACCTGGACTTTTAAAATTCGTTCTGACGTAAAATTTTCGGACGGTGTGCCACTTACGGCTAAAGATGTGGCCTTTACCTATAATCATGCCATGAAGCAGGCGACCGAAACAGATTTATCAATGCTAAAATCTGTGGAAGCCATTGATGATACAACTGTTGTATTCCATTTCAAAAAGCCTCACTCAGCGTTTGCTTATACAGCTGCTGTTGTGGGTATTGTTCCTGAACATGCTTATAACGCTGCGACTTATGGTAAAAATCCAATTGGTTCAGGTCGCTACATATTAAAACAATGGGATAAAGGTCAGCAAGTCATTCTGGAAGCTAACCCTAATTACTATGGTGAGAAACCACAAATGAAGAAAGTTACGATCGTCTTTATGTCCGAAGATGCTTCCTATGCGGCAGCTAAAGGCGGACAGGTAGATGTGGCTTATACAGCTCCGTCTTATACCGTTAATCCTATTAAGGGATATCATATTCTTTTATTTAATAGTGTAGATATTCGCGGCCTTAATCTCCCTGTGGTTCCAGCTGGGAATAAGGTAGCTGCCAGGAAAAATGGAGAAACATATCCTGCAGGCAATAACGTAACTTCGAATTTAGCGATTCGCCAGGCGATTGCCTGTGCTATTGACCGTGAGGCCATCGTAAAGAATGTTCTCTATGGATATGGTGCAGTGGCCTACAGTGACAGCATTAATGAACCTTGGGAAAATGAGGCCATGAAAGTGGCATATGATCCCGCAAAAGCAAAAGCCATTTTAGAAGCGGACGGCTGGAAATTAAATGCGGAAGGCATTTATGAAAAGCAGGGCCAAAAGGCTGAATTTGATCTTCTCTATATTTCATCAAACTCGGTGAGGACTGGAATTGCTATGGCTGTAAAAGAGATGCTAGGCCAAGTTGGAATAAAAGTAAACCCGGTAGGTTCAAGCTGGGATAAGATTTCAACTCTATGTTACGAAACACCGCATGTTTTTGGTGCCGGATTACATTCGCCAACCGGTATTGAAAGTCACTATTATACTGGTAAAAACTATGCTTCTTATTCCAATCCAAAGGTAGATCAATACATTGATCAAGCATTAGCTGCAAACTCCGTGGAGGAATCTTATCAATTCTGGAAAAAAGCACAATGGGATGGAGTTACCGGTATTACTCCTCAAGCTGATTCCCCTTGGGTGTGGATGGTGGAAATCAAACATATTTATTTTGCCAAGGAAAATCTCAATGTGATTGATAAGAAAATTCATCCTCATGGTTATGGCTGGACAATTGTCAATAATGTTCACAACTGGTCTTGGAAGTAACCTAGATCACTAATCTATTTTTTTGTTCTATGGTACAGAGAACATTTTAGTTTCTCTGTACCATAGGCTTATTCTTTTTTTATGAGGTACTTTTTTTATGGATATAGGGACATATTCCGGTATTTTAAAATATATCGGAAAGAGTATATTCAAAGTTATTTCACTGCTCATTGCTGTGAGCATTCTTTCTTTTATTCTGGTTTCAGCGTCGCCGGTCGACCCAATCCGGGCATATATTGGCGAAGTCGGCATGGTGAATATGAGCGCAGAAAATCTAGCCAAACTGGAAGCTTATTTTGGTTTAAATATACCGCCAATTGAAAGGTATTGGAATTGGTTTAGTGATTTTATCCAGGGAAATATGGGATCATCACTGATTTACCGTCAGCCTGTCGCTAGTGTTATCCAAGTGAAATTTATGAACTCAATGCTTCTGATGACAACGGCCTGGATTTTATCCGGTATTTTAGGATTTGTATTAGGGATTATTGCCGGTTTATATCGGGGACAATGGATTGATAAATTAATCAAAAATTACTCGTTACTCATTGCCAGTACGCCAACCTTTTGGCTGGCACTGGTTTTATTGATGATTTTCTCGGTATGGCTACAGATTTTGCCTATTGGCTTGAGTGTACCCATTGGGGTAAATGCTGCAGAAGTCTCTATTTTCGATAGTATCAAGCATTTGATTCTGCCTGCATTAACGTTGAGTGTAATCGGAATTGCCAACATTACTCTTCATACCAGGGAAAAAATGATAGACATTATGGGAGAAGATTATATTCTTTTTGCTAAAGCAAGGGGAAAAAGCAGAATTACTATTATCTGTAATCATGCTCTCCGTAATATTATGCTTCCAGCTATAACCTTGCAATTTGCATCTATCAGTGAGATTTTTGGCGGTTCTGTTCTTGTAGAACAAGTTTTTTCTTATCCTGGCTTAGGAAAAGCTGCTGTCTCTGCCGGTTTAAGCGGTGATGCGCCTCTTTTACTAGGTATTGCAGTGATCAGTGCGGCATTAGTGTTCACCGGCAATTTAATTGCCAATCTTTTATATGGGATCATTGACCCTAGAATAAGGCGGGGAAGAGCATATGAATAATATCGCTTCGATAACTATTTTGCAGAAGCACCAACGCAAACGCTTCAATCAACGAACTCAAACGATTATGTATTTAATTTTTAGTTGTATCTTTTTATTGGCTATTACAGTGATTGGCACAATGCTGGGCGATATAGCGATAACAACGAACTTTATCCATAAGAACCTTTTACCCAATATGGCTCACCCTTTTGGCACTGATTGGCTAGGTAGAGACATGCTCTCCCGTACTTTGAAGGGAATGTCTATTAGCATATATATTGGACTTTTTGCTTCGATTATCAGTGCGGGTATAGCAGCGGTTTTGGGAGCGGCAGCCGCAACATTAGGGAAAAAGGTAGATGCAGTCATAACCTGGTTTATTGACTTGGTGATGGGCATTCCTCACCTCTTGCTGCTTATTTTGATTTCTTATGCCTTAGGAAGAGGTACATTTGGTGTTGTTGTCGCTGTTGCAATAAGCCATTGGCCCGTTCTGACAAGGATCATTAGGGGAGAGATCCTTCAGTTAAAAGAAGCCAATTATATAAAAATCGCCGAAAAGTTAGGGCAGAGCAAAATGAACATTGTTGTAAAACATATGATTCCGCATGTATTTCCCCAATTTTTAGTTGGCTTGGTATTGCTTTTTCCTCATGCTATTTTGCATGAAGCGGCCCTTACATTTTTAGGGTTTGGTTTGCCTCCAGAACAGCCTGGAATTGGTATCATTTTGTCGGAAAGCATGAAGTATTTATCTTTGGGAATGTGGTGGCTGGCACTTTTTCCAGGAGTGGTCTTGATGGCAGCGGTACTGCTGATTGATTTGGTCGGAGAAAGTCTGCGCAAGCTTATTGATCCCCATAGTGGCCAGGATTAAGGAGGTAGAGTCTTGACCGGCATGAATAATAAACACATTTTACAGATAAAAAAACTGTCTATCTCTTTTACGCAGTATGAGCAAGGATTAAGACAGATTGATTTAAAGGTTATTCGTAATTTAAATGTTTCAGTGCGCGAGGGAGAACTTGTTGCTGTAGTAGGGGCCAGTGGTTCGGGTAAGAGTCTGTTAGCTCATGCGATTTTGGGGATTTTGCCCCATAATTGTAATGCAGAGGGCAACATTTTGTTTGAAGGCGAATTATTATCTCCAGATCGTATTAAGGAACTAAGGGGCAATAAAATTGTTTTGGTTCCGCAAAGTGTAACATATCTTGATCCCTTAGAAAAAGTCGGCAAGCAAGTGAGAAGAGAGCGAAACCAAGAGACTATACGAAGAAAACAAGAAGAACTATTTGCCTATTATAAATTGTCTCAAAATACTGAGGATCTTTACCCCTTTGAATTATCAGGCGGCATGGCACGACGGGTTCTACTTACCACTGCGATGATGGAAAGTCCGCGCTTGATTATAGCGGATGAACCTACGCCTGGCCTTCATTTGGAAGCAGCTAAAAAAGCCATGCGCCATTTCCGTGAATTTGCCGACAAAGGTAATGGTGTGCTTCTTATCACACATGATATTGAATTAGCATTAGAAGTAGCTGATAAAATTGCTGTTTTTTATGCGGGGACTACCGTAGAAGAAGCTCCGGTAGCAGATTTTCAATCAGTCGATACGCTACGCCATCCTTATACAAAAGCTTTGTGGCGCGCTTTACCTCAAAACGGGTTTCAGCCTTTTCCCGGGAATCAACCCTATGTAAAAGATATGCCGAGTGGTTGCCCCTTTGGTCCCCGGTGTCCCCAACTAACGCCAGAATGTAAAGGAGATATTCAGGAACAGACGATACGTTTCGGAACAGTTCGTTGTATCCATGCTGTGTGAGGAGCGAGTAAAATGAGTTTAGAGGCAAAAGGAATTTCTTTTGGATATAAAAAAGGTTTCAATATATTGGAGAACCTTCAAATAACCGTGGAGAGCCATGAACGAGTTGGTATTGTGGCACCCAGCGGTTTTGGAAAAACTACACTATGCCAGATCTTATCAGGTTATATTAAACCGATAAGCGGCCAGGTATTGCTAGACGGGAAAGATATACACAAAATGAAGGGGTATTGTCCTATTCAGATGATATGGCAGCATCCTGAAAAATCTGTTAATCCTCGGTTGCGCATGAAAGATGTCATTGCAGAAGGTGATGAAATTGAAGAGCGGATTATTGATGGATTGGGCATTGAGCGTGATTGGTTTAATCGCTTTCCCGGGGAATTATCTGGTGGAGAAATGCAGCGTTTTTGTATTGCCAGAGCATTAGGTAAACAGACAAAATTTCTTATCGCTGACGAAATTAGCACAATGCTTGATCTGATTACCCAAAGCCAAATATGGAATTTCTTATTGCAAGAAGTAGCAGAAAGAAAGATTGGGCTCATTGTTGTAACCCATAGCCATTCCTTGATGGAGCGCATTGCTACTCGGCAAGTTATATTAAATTGATACTGTTAATACAGCTGGCGCGTAAGGTAACGAGGAGAGTAGTGCATCAAAAGAAAATAACGGGGTATTAGCGGGCTTAAAAAGCTGAACTGGCAGGATGTGCTGGCGTTGGTAAAATGATAGCAAAGAGGAGACCTATGATGAACTTCTCTGGTTATCATCCTATTTGCCTTTTTGTCAGAGACCGGAGAAGATTAGCCTGTGAAAGACAGGCATGGTATAATAAAATAGATGATTTTTACAGAATAAGAAAGCATCATATTTCATGTGTGTTATTTTGAAGAAATTCCAAGGAGTGGGTATATGCAAAATAGAAAAATGCCCCATGATCACGGACATCATATCGCAAAAGCATTGGACCAGATGCCGGATGCAGAGCGATTTGCAGAAGCCGCCTCTGCATTTCAACAACTTAGTGATAGTTCGCGTTTGCGTATTCTATGGCTGCTTTGTCATTGTGAAGAATGTGTCAGCAATATCGCTGTTGCTGTTAATATGAGTGATCCAGCTGTGTCTCATCATTTGCGCAACTTGAAACAACACGGGCTCATTAGCAGTAAACGAATTGGCAAGGAAGTTCATTATACTTTATCTGACAATAAAAAAGCCCACCTCATACATCAAATGATAGATGATTTATTTGTTTTATGTTGTCCAAATGAAAAATGAACCGATTATTTTTACAGCCATTGAATTCAGGTGACGACTGGATTCAATGGCTATTTGTTTTGATAGAAAGACAAGGACGAAAAGTTTCTTTGCGCTCTAGGCTGTTTATTTTCACAGCCATCGAAAGTAGATAATTTCAGGATTAATGGCTGTGTCTGCTGGCTAGCGTGACCGTATACTTTACGTGGCATATCTAAAATTTTTTGCTTTTTGATATTGACTTTGGAACAAGTGAACTTTATACTGTTTTTGAATGATTAAACGATTGTTTAATTGTTTAATCATAAGTTTATTCTACAAGGAGGAAGACTATTATGAAAAAAATTATTAAACTAGAAGGTCTGGACTGTGGGCATTGCGCTACAAAAATTGAGGATGCCGTAAAAAAAATTGACGGCGTCATGAGTGCCAGTGTTAATTTTCTCAATCAAAAAATGGTATTGGAAGCTTCGGACGAAACCTTCGATGCTGTGTTGAATGAAGCCAAGAAATTGATCAAAAAAATTGAGCCGGACATTAGTATCAAAGCATAAGAAGCTTGAATTGGTATTGCTGCGTAGTTGCTTGTACAGGAAGCGTCAGCGCAGCAGTCTTAGGCATCATATTGTGTTTTCGTACAGCGGCTATGATATACCAGGCGCTGTACGTTTAAAAGGAAGTGAAATAATGACTAAAAAGCATAAAAAGCAATTGCTACGTATTTTAATTTCAGCAGTAATCAATGTTGTTACCTTTTTCCTACCTGTTGAAGGCCTCCCGCAACTTACTATTTACTTAATCAGTTACGCAATTATCGGCAGTGATGTTCTCTGGAAGGCTGTTCAAAATATCCGGAATGGTCAAGTATTTGATGAAAATTTTTTAATGGCGGTGGCTACGGTCGGCGCTTTCTTCCTGGGAGAATATGAGGAAGGCGTTGCAGTAATGCTGTTCTATCAGGTTGGGGAATTGTTTCAGTCTTATGCCGTCAATCAATCACGTCGTTCCATTGCAGAGTTAATGGACATTCGTCCCGATTACGCTAATATATGGCAGGATGGACAGCTTGTTCAGGTAGAACCGGAATGTGTAAAGATCAATGATATTATCGTAGTTAAGCCCGGTGAGCGTATTCCTCTCGACGGTATTGTGACAGAAGGATACTCTTGTATTGATACTTCCGCTCTAACGGGTGAATCCATACCGCGTGAGGTGGAGACCGGAAACGAAGTCATCAGCGGTTGTATTAATCAAACCGGCCGTTTGTCAGTAAAAGTAACAAAAGAGTTTGGTGAGTCCACTGTAGCAAAAATTTTGGATTTAGTGGAGAATTCCAGCAGTAAAAAGGCAAAAGCCGAAACTTTTATTACTAAATTTGCCCGTTATTACACTCCGGCAGTAGTCTTTTCTGCTGTTCTTCTGGCTATAATCCCGCCCTTGGTTACCGGGCAGGAGTTTAGTGTATGGCTTTTTCGCGCATTAACTTTTCTTGTTATTTCCTGCCCCTGTGCATTGGTTATTTCTGTTCCGTTAAGTTTCTTCGGTGGTATCGGCGGTGCGTCGAAATGCGGTGTCCTGGTAAAGGGAAGTAATTATCTGGAAGCCCTTGCTGATGCAGAAATAGTCGTGTTTGATAAAACGGGGACATTAACCAAAGGCACTTTTGCAGTCAGCGAAGTGCGAGCAGAGGCTATGGATGTTGAAAAACTCCTAGAGCTGGCTGCCTATGCAGAGGATGCTTCTAATCATCCGATTTCTATTTCTATCAAGAAAGCATATGGAAAAGCGATTGATTCAGCCCGTGTTGAAAAGGTGGAGGAACTTCCCGGTCATGGTGTAAAAGCGCTCATTGACGGAAGTACTGTCCTTGCCGGCAACAGTAGACTCATGCAAGCAGAACAGGTTTTGTTCTCAAGTATTGCTCCTGAGGGAACCGTTGTTCATATAGCTGTTGATGGTACATATGCAGGTTATATTCTTATTGAAGATGAAATCAAAGCCGATTCTCAAAGGGCTGTTGCCGACTTGAAGGCAGTTGGTATTCGGCAGATTGTTATGCTGACAGGCGATCTCGATGCAGTGGGACAAAAGGTTGCTAAAGTGCTTAACCTGGATAAAGCCTATACTGAACTGCTCCCGACCGATAAAGTAGAGCGCGTGGAAGAGTTGATGCAGCAAAAAAGTGCCAAGGGGCAATTAGTTTTTGTTGGCGATGGCATTAATGATGCACCGGTACTTGCTCGTGCCGATATCGGCATTGCAATGGGCGGTTTAGGATCTGATGCCGCTATAGAGGCATCAGATGTTGTTATCATGACAGATGAGCCGTCCCAAATTGCTACAGCCATTAAAATTTCTCAAAAGACACTGGCAATTGTCCGGCAGAACATCTGGCTTGCCTTGGGGGTTAAATTTATCGTGCTGGGGCTTGGTGCTGTAGGCTATGCTTCCATGTGGGCAGCTATATTTTCCGATGTTGGTGTTTCTGTTATTGCTATTCTTAACGCGATGCGTGCCATGTATGTAAAAGACCTCCTGCCGCCTGGCCGGGAAGTATTCAAGGATGCCTGTGCCGCTCCCACGTCAGCAGCCGATTAAGATCGCATGGCGTGTATGACACTATGCATAATTCGTTTACTATTGATAACCGGCAGGCAAAATTATGTTGACGCTGGCAAAAAGCCTTGCTAAAATGAATGATAGTTCGACTTAAATCTACAATAAAATAAACGAGTCAGGTGCCTCGTAAAGAGGCTTAATAGGGAAGACCGGTGTAAAACCGGCGCGGTCCCGCCACTGTAACGGAGAATGAAGCCAAGCGCAGTATCCTTGCCGGATATATGCAGCCACTGGGAGCAATCCTGGGAAGGTTTGGCTAAGTAATGATCCGGAGCCAGGAGAACTGCCTGATTGACAGTCACCGTAGTGCCGAGTATTTGTACGGCATGGAACCTGCGAACGACAGGAAGGGGATTATGAGAGCAATCGGCTTGACCGGTACAGTATACTGGTCTACTTCAGTGTGATTTTTCTTGTAATAGAACTCTTCTGCTAATCGTAAGCGGGAGAGTTTTTTGTTTTGGTCAACGAAAACTCGCTAAATACGGAATGCGGGCTGGAGAACATCGCTGTGATGGGAGGCGTGGCAAAACTTCATAGCATATTCCACAGGAACATATTTTAGTTTCTACAGGGATCGGATTAGGTTATAGAGGAGAGAGAAATATGAGAAAGATTTTGTTGTTCAGTATGTTGATCATTACAATTTTCCTTGCGGGGTGCGCATCCAAAGATGCAAAAAAGACAGCAAAGGATGAGCTTACTATTTCGGCGGGAGTTAACTTGGTGGCCGGAGGCTTTGATCCAACTGCAGGCTATGGCGTTTGGGCGCCGGATATTTTTCATAGCCATCTCTTGCAAGTAAAAGAAAAAAATCAATTGGCCAATGATTTGGCTACTGCCTATGAAATCAGTCCGGACGGTTTAACATATACTTTTAAAATCCGTAAAGATGCCAAGTTTTCGGATGGTCATCCATTAACTTCGGCAGATGTGGTTTTTACTTTTGAGACAACAAAAAGCAAAGCTTCCGCTGCTGATTTGACGATGCTGAGCTCGGTAGAAGCGTTGGATGAAAGTACGGTCGTTTTCCATTTGAAATATCCTTGGTCAACGTTTTTGTTTAATTTGAGTGAGGTCGGCATTGTTCCCAAGCATGCTTATAATAAGAATTACGGGGATCAGCCGATAGGCTCCGGGGCCTGGAAAGTTATGGAGTTTGTAAAAGATCAAAAGCTAATCCTTGTGCCCAATGAGCATTATTACGGATTAAAGCCTAAGCTGAAAAAAGTGACAATCTTAAAACTGGATGAAGATGCTGCTTTGGCGGCAGCCAAATCGGGGAAACTGGATTTAGTGCTTGTTGAATCTGAGTTTGCCAAGACGGAAGTTGCCGGAATGAAGCTGTACAAGATGCCGGCGATGGATGCCTTTACCGTTAACTTGCCAACTATTCCGGAAATGACTGATTCTAGTGGGAAAAAAGTAGGAAACAATGTAACAAGCGATCTCGCAATTCGTAAAGCTTTGAATATTGGGATTAACCGGGAAAGCATTATTCAGAATGCGTTAAGCGGCCTTGGCAGAGCTTCTTATGGAGCAGCGGCTGAACTTTCCTGGAGCAATGGCGACAGTTTTAAAGACAATCAAGTCGAAGAGGCAAAAAAAATATTAGAAGCTGCCGGTTGGCAGGATACCGATGGTGATGGTATCCGCGAAAAAAATGGTGTTAAGGCCGAAATTGTAATTACCGGACGCAGCAATGACCAAGCCCGCTATAATACTGTGGTTGCTCTCGCGGAAGATGCGAAAAAGCTGGGGATCCGCATTGTTCCTAAATCTGCGCCGTGGTCCGAGTGCCGTGAAGCCAGAAATGTACCAACCTGCTGGGTCTTTGGACAACCCAATCCGATTGAGTTTTACCGGTATTACGATTCTTCGCAGATCGGTAAAGCCGTGATTGGTAATCCGTCTTCTTATACCAACGAGTCAGTTGATGTGATCATAAAAAAAGCTCTTACTGCAACCAACTCTGACGAAATAAATGGATATTGGAAAGAAGCTCAGACGCTTGCGAAACAGGATGTGCCTTATTTATGGATTACCCGCCCGGATGTGACATACCTTGTTAAGGAAGGTCTTGATATTTCACCGCTTAACAAGCTGCCGACACGTGGTCAAGGTATTTCAATTGTAGAAAACATGAATGAGTGGACTTGGAAATAGAGATAGGAGGAGTTTCAGTGAATAAGAGATTTCTCCGCTATTTACGCAGTACCCTATTGCGGATGTTGACGCTTCTTCTGGCCGTGAGTATGATCAGTTTCCTGCTCATTATTTTATCGCCGATTGACCCGGTGGATGCATATTTGGGTGCTGCTAATGTATCGGAAGAGCAGCGGTCTGCTATTGCTGAATATTGGGGATTTAACAAATCCCCAATAGAACGGTATAGCCTCTGGCTTGGACATGTTCTCCAGGGAGATATGGGGGAATCAATTACCTATCAGCAACCGGTTTTGAAAATCATTGGCGAACGTTTTCAGGCGTCTCTGGCTTTGATGGGGCTCGCATGGGTACTATCCGGGGTACTGGGGTTTATACTGGGAATTGTTGCTGCGATGAATAAGGATGGCTGCCTTGATCGCGCAATCAAGACGTTTTGTCTGACGCTTGCGTCAACACCGCTTTTTTGGTTAGGCCTGCTGTTCTTAATGGTTTTTGCAATTGAGCTTCAATGGTTTCCCATGGGATTGGCAGCACCAATGGAAAAATTAGCGCATGAGGTCACTTTAGGAGAGCGCATCTATCATCTCATTTTGCCCGCTTTGACATTGAGTGTAAGCGGTGTAGCCGGAATTGCGCTCCATACTCGGCAGAAATTGATTGATATACTTAAAAGTGAATATATCCTTTTTGCCAAAGCGCGAGGTGAAAAGCCCAGGGAAATTATTTGGCGTCACGGGCTGCGCAATATTGCCTTGCCGGGAATTACGTTGCAATTTGCCTCCATTAGTGAGCTTTTTGGCGGATCAATTCTGGCGGAAAAGGTGTTTTCGTATCCGGGCCTTGGCAATGCAGCAACAATGGCAGGGCTGAAGGGCGACGCTCCTTTGCTGCTGGGTATTGCCTTGTTTAGTGTGCTGTTTGTATTCACCGGGAATGTTATGGCCAATATCATTTATGGAATTATAGACCCGCAAATCCGGGAAGGAGGCAGTCATGAAAGTTGATATAGTTGCAGAGACTGCTTCTGCTAAATGGAAATTAAATTATCGTCAAAAAGTGATTGTAACAATTAGTGCCGGACTACTAATTCTGATGGCAATCACAATCGGGGGAAGTTTGATGGATCCTGATTTATATTCGCCGAGCTATGAACAAAAGCGCCTGGAGCCATCATGGGAACATCCTTTTGGGACGGATTACTTGGGGCGTGATATGTTTTGCCGGACCATTGCCGGGCTTTCCATGAGTATTCGGATTGGTTTGCTGGCGGCAAGCGTCAGCTCGATTATTGCACTTGCTCTGGGCAGCTTATCCGCCGTGTTTGGGGGTAAGGTGGATACGGCAGTTAATTGGCTGGTTGATCTTTGCATGGGTATTCCGCATATGATTTTACTGATTTTGATTTCCATTGCGCTTGGCGGCGGTGCGACAGGTGTGATTGCCGGGGTTGCGGTAACCCATTGGCCTGGATTGACTCGTGTAATCCGAGCTGAGGTCATGCAGGTGAGGTCGGGTCAGTATGTACAGATTGCCCGTAAAATGGGAAAAAGTCCTTGGCACGTAGCAAGCCGCCATATTATCCCGCATGTTTTCCCGCAGTATGTTGTAGGATTGATTTTGCTTTTCCCCCATGCCATTCTTCATGAGGCAGGAATCACCTTTCTTGGTTATGGTTTACCGTTGGATGTGCCGGCGGTTGGAGTCATTTTGTCTGAATCCATGAAACATCTGGCTACCGGTATGTGGTGGCTGGCTTTTTTTCCAGGGCTGGCGCTACTGCTGGTAGTAATGCTTTTTGACTTAATTGGAGATTACTTAAAAACATTGATTGATCCTTATAGCGCCCGTGAGTAGGAGGTTGAGAAAGTAAGTGACAGAAGAAAAAAAAGAAGTGCTTTTAGATATCCAGGGGCTCTCAATAACCTTTGAAAGTTATAATGCGGCTCTAGAAAAAGTCGCAAGTCGGGTTATTTCCGATCTGAGTGTTCAGATTTATACCGGAGAAATTTTAGCGGTAGTTGGTTCCAGCGGCTCTGGAAAAAGCTTATTAGCTCACGCAGCTATGGGGATATTGCCTAATAATGCCAAAATTGGCGGAAATATAACTTACAAAGGTAAACCGTTGACGCGGGAATATCAAGAAAAGCTGCAGGGAAAAGAAATCGCGTTTATTCCCCAGTCTGTAGCATATCTTGATCCGCTGATGCGTGTGGGAGAACAAGTACGAGGCAGTGAAGGGGAAAAACTGCGGGAAGCACAAGCAAAGGCTTTTGAGAAATATCACTTGGCTTCGCAAGTGTCCTCTCTTTATCCGTTTCAACTTTCCGGTGGTATGGCGCGGCGTGTTTTGATTTCGACAGCGGTAGTGACAAATGCCGAGTTGATTATTGCCGATGAGCCTACCCCGGGTTTAGATTTGAAAATTGCCATTCAGGCGCTAAAGGATTTTCGCGAATTTGCTGATCAAGGCAAGGGAGTTCTGCTGATTACCCATGATATTGATTTAGCCTTGCATGTAGCGGATCGAATTTCGATTTTCCATAGTGGTACGGTCATTGAAACTGCGCGGAGGGATGATTTTTCCGGCGATGGGGAGGGGCTGAAGCACCCCTATAGCCGCGCCTTATTTAAGGCTTTACCTCAAAACGGATTTCAATTGCCTTATTGCTCGGAGTGTGGGACAAGTTGTGCCATCTGGGAGATTTCCGGGAATGAAATGAGGTGCAGCTGTGGCGTCCATTATTGAAGTCAAAAATGTAAGTTTTCGTTACCCAAATGGCCCATGGATACTTAAAAATGTGAACTTAGCGATCGAAGAGGGAGAGAGAATCGCCCTGGTCGGACCTAGTGGCTATGGCAAAAGTACGTTGGCAAAAATCATCGCCGGTTATCTTGCGCCTGAGGAAGGAGAAGTTCTTTGGGAGGGAAAACCTTTGCCAATGCAAGGGTATTGTCCCATTCAGCTTGTCTACCAGCATCCGGAGAAGGCATTAAATCCCCGATGGAAAATGAAAGCTTCCTTAGAGGAAGCGGGAATGCCCAGTGCGAAAGTGCTCAAGCAAATGGGGATTCACGAAAAATGGCTGAAACGTTGGCCCAACGAGCTTTCCGGAGGAGAGTTGCAGCGCTTCTGTCTGGTTCGAGCATTAGGGGAGAATACACGTTTTTTAATTGCCGATGAAATGACTACTATGTTGGATCCGCTTAATCAAGCGCATATTTGGCACTTTCTTCTGCAGTATGCTGCCGAAGAAAAGATGGGAATTATGCTGATTACTCATAATATGTATTTGGCGAAGCAGGTTGCAACGCGGATTATTGATGTGCCGTCTATTAACCAAATTACGGTGAGAACAGAAGATTTGTAAGGGATTTATATTAACATAAGCTAAAAAGAGGGTTATTTATTGGCGAGAATATCATCAAAAAGACATCATAATGGGAAATTTAAGTATATCAGTATTTGATTGACAATAAGTCATGTCGAATGGTAACCTAATATGGGTAAATGACCGGTTATTTGTCGATTGATGGCTTTGGAAGACAATTTCATATTGTACGTTATAAGTGTCAGCAGCCGTTGCTGCTGAACGATGAGAGGAAAACGGGTGAGAGTCCCGTGCTGTCCCGCAGCTGTAAATAGGGAGCCTGCTTCAAAAAGAGTCACTGAAGGAAACTTTGGGAAGGCAAGAAGCGAAGGCGATGATCTATAAGCCAGAAAGCCTGCTTATAACAAGATTCATTGTTGACTTACGAGAGATAAGGAGATGGATGTGTGGGTGCAAGTAACAGCGCTGTTGTTTGACTTTGTCATGGACATAGTGCGCTTTCTTACGCAGTTGGCTTAATCCGCATAGAATCCTTTTTTCTACTTAAGAAAAGATTCTATGCGGATTTTTTTATTTTCAAGGAAAGGAGAGGTTACTTTGAAAGGAAAAGAGCTTTTGCAGCGTTTGCTGCAGATGGTTATTTCTCTTTTCGGCGTGAGTTTGCTGACCTTTTCGCTGATGTTCCTGTCTCCAGGCGACCCGGTGGAGATGCTGCTGGAGGTAGGTGACACCATTGTTTCAGAGGAAACGATTGCCGAGACGCGGGCCCAACTAGGACTGGATAAGCCCTTTTATATCCAGTATGCTCGCTGGCTGGGTGGTGTCTTGCAGGGTGACATGGGCATGTCCTATTCGGCGAAAATGCCGGTGGCTCAGCGTCTTTGGCAGGGACTGCCGGGAACGATCGTGCTAGCCACAGCAGCGACGGTGACAATGCTGCTCATTTCGGTTCCCTGCGGAATCCTGTCAGCGGTCTACCGGAATCGTCCGCTTGATTATCTTATTCGTGGGTTTTCCTTTTTAGCGGTATCCATGCCGAGCTTTTGGGTAGGGCTGATCTTATTGTATATTTTAGGCTTGAAGATGCGGTTGTTCCCCATCTCCGGCGGCGAGATTTCCTTTGACCGGGTGGTGCTGCCCACTCTGACACTAGCCATCGCGATGGCGGCCAAATATGCACGCCAGGTGCGTACGGCGGTTTTGGAGGAATTGGGGCAGGATTATATCACCGGTGCGCGGGTGAGGGGGATTCCGATGTGGAAGATTCTCTGGCGGCATGTGTTGCCGAACGCGTGCCTGCCGCTGATTACGCTTCTGGGTCTTCAGATTGGCTGGCTTTTAGGCGGAGTGGCAGTCATTGAGATGGTCTTTTCTTGGCCAGGTATTGGCAAAATGGCTGTGCATGCTATTGAGATGCGCGATTATCCCTTGGTACAGGGCTTTGTTCTTTGGATTGCTGTTTTGTATATGGGAATTAATCTACTGGTTGACATCTCCTATACCTATCTGGATCCGCGGTTGAAGAGGAGGGGAGCTGAGTGGTGAATTTAGGGAAGGACAAATTTCTATTCTGGCTATATAGTTTCTTTGTCCTTTTAATTATTGGCTTCGCTCTGTTTGCTCCATGGCTGGCTCCTTACGATCCGTATAATGCGGTGATGGAGCAGGCCCTGCAGGCGCCGTCTGATAAGCATTGGTTCGGGACGGACAAGCTGGGGCGGGATTGCTGGTCGCGCATTATTTATGGGGCGCGTACCTCGCTGATTATGACGTTGTCGCTGGTTGCCCTTATTGCGGTGGTAGGAACTTTTATCGGTGTAATGGCGGGCTACATGGGCGGCAAGGTGGATACCGTGCTTATGCGCATTGTCGATATGATGCTGGCTTTTCCAGGGATCGTGCTGGCGATTGCCATTGCCGGTATGCTGGGAGGTAATGTTATCAATGCCATTTTGGCGCTGGCGGCGGTGAGTTGGACCAAATATGCGCGTTTGGGGCGCAGTCTCACACTTAAATTGCGTGAACGTGATTTTATTGCGGCAGCCGTGATCAGCGGAACCAAGCCGCTGCAACTTTTATGGCGCCATATTCTGCCCAACATCCTGCCGACCATTGTTGTAACAGCAGCTATGGATATCGGCACCATGATCATGGAATTTGCCGGGTTATCCTTTTTAGGCTTTGGCGCACAGCCGCCTACACCCGAATGGGGACTGATGCTTAATGAGGGAAGGCAGCATATCCAGACCGCTCCCTGGCTGATGCTTTATCCGGGGCTTGCAATCTTAATTGTAGTCTCGAGTTTCAATCTGTGGGGCGACAGCCTGCGGGACATCATGGATCCGAAGCGGGCAAATTAAATACATAGAGAGAGGATGAGGTTTTTTGAAACGATTAGGAAGATTAACTTGGGTGCTTATGATCCTTTGCTTGTCGGCTGTGTTGCTGACCGGCTGCGGCGGTGAGAAAGAATCTGACACGAAGACCCTAAAAATTGGTGTAACCAACTTTGCGGCCTCGCTTGAGCCGACGGAAAATTATTTTGGCTGGGTTGTCATGCGCTATGGTATTGGGGAGAGTCTTACGAAATTTGATGAAAAAATGAATGTGCAACCTTGGTTGGCAGAAAGTTGGCAAATTAGCACCGACCATCTGACTTGGACTTTTAAAATTAAAGACGGCATTAAATTCTCCAACGGCAAGCCGCTGGATGCGGCTGCTGTTAAAGATTCGTTAGAGAGAGCGTTTGCCAAGAACAAGCGGGCGGCTACTTTCTTCAAGTATAAGGAAATGAAGGCAGACGGTCAGACACTGACTATCCTTACGGAAAAGCCGGAGCCTAGCATGCCGGGCTTTCTGGCTGACCCTCTGTTCTTAATTGTGGACGTTTCGGCTGAACCGGCACGGGATTTTGCAAAGGAAGGCCCGATTGGCACCGGCCCGTACATGTGCAAGTCCTTTGTCAAGGAAAAGGCAGTACTGGTCAAAAACCCTAATTATTGGGACGGTCCAGTGCCTTACGAGACGGTAGAAATTCCGTCCATTGATGATCCGAATACACGAGCGATGGCACTGCAGTCCGGTGAAGTAGATATGGCAGTCAATATTGCGGCAGGCGATATTGGTTTATTTAACGATAAAACTAAGTTTAATGTCGATAGAATTGCTTCGCTGCGTACCGTATTGGCCCGAATTAATCAAAAAGGCGTTCTGGGTGATTCAAAGGTTCGCGCCGCTTTTATCAGTGCCTGCAATAGAAAGGCCTATAATGAAGTTGTTCTAAAGGGTACCTTTATTGAAGGTAAAGCTCCGGTTCCACCGTCAATGGATTACGGTTTTGACCAGCTTAAGGATCCTAACGGCTATAATATTGATCGTTCCAAGCAGCTTTTGGCAGAAGCCGGCTGGACAGATAGCGATGGTGACGGAATTTTAGAAAAGAACGGCAACAAGCTGACGGTAGACTTTGTTGTGTACAACAGCCGCGCCGAATTACCGATTTATGCAGAGGCTGTACAGGCTGATGCGAAAAAGGTTGGCTTTGACGTTAAAATCAAGACAGTGGACTACAATCTGATTGATAAAATGGGCATCAATGGTGAATACGGCCTCCTGATTTCCAATATCACAACTGCCAATACCGGTGATCCGGAAATCTTCCTGAACTGGTACTGGCGGACAAACAACGGTGACAATCCGCAGAATGGTTCCGGCTACAGCAATCCGGCTCTGGATGCGAAGCTTGCGGAGCTTTCTAGCGAATTTGATCGGCAGAAGCGCCGGAAGCTCATCATTGATAGTCAGCAGATTATCATGAATGACGGAGCAGCTCTATTCCTGGGCTATCCGGAAACCAACATTATCAGCTCAACTAAGATCGAAGGAGCGCGGATGTATCCTTCCGACTACTACTGGCTGACCAATAAGATTAAGCCAGCTAAAAAATAACAGCACATGAAGGAGAGCTGAAATGTTACTAGAGGTATCGGAACTTTCAGTATCCTATGCGGAGCGTGAAATGGTCCGGAATGTGAATATATCGCTCGATGAGGGCGAGGTCCTTGCAATTGTAGGTGAAAGCGGTAGTGGCAAAACGACGGTTATCCGTGCGATTCTTGGCTGCCTGCCGCATGAAGGCCGTGTCAGCGGCGGAAAAATTATCTTTGAAGGCAAAGACCTATTGGAGAATACTCCTGCTGAGTGGCACAGTCTCTGCGGTACAAAGGCTGCCATGGTTTTCCAGGACAGCGGCAGCATGCTTGATCCTATTCGTCGTATTGGCCGTCAGTTTATTGAGTATATTTGTGAACACTCGCCGATTACAAAAGCTGAAGCAGCTAGAGCGGCAGAGGATATGCTCCAAAAGATGCACTTGCCTAATCCAGAGACTATCATGAAAAGCTATCCGTTTGAACTGAGCGGTGGTATGCGTCAGCGTGTCGGCGTAGCAATGGCGATGTTTTTTAAGCCGCGTCTTTTGCTGGCTGATGAGCCGACATCGGCGCTGGATGTGACAACACAGGCGCAGGTGGTAAAAGAAATGATGGATATTTGCCAAAAAGATAAAACGGCAATCATTATTGTTACACACAATATCGGTGTGGCCGCGTATATGTCGGATAAGCTTATTGTCATGCAGGATGGCGAAATCGTAGAGTCCGGCAGAACGGATGATATTATCGCCGAACCGCAGTCGCCATATACCAAGGAGCTTTTGGCCGCCGTGCCGCAGGTTGGAGGAGCAAATTATGTCAGTTGACAAGGAGCCCATTCTGACAATTGAACATGTTGTAAAGCGTTTTCCGGTAGCTGACGGGCGTCTCCTAACAGCCTGCGATAATGTGTCGCTGTCGCTGCAAAAAGGCGAAACGCTCGGAGTTGTAGGAGAAAGCGGCTGCGGTAAGAGTACGTTGGTTAAGTTGATCATGCATCTGCATACGCCGACAAGCGGCTCCATTTGTTACCGGGGCGAGGATTTGACTCGGCTTACGGGAGAGCGGCTGCGTCAAAGCCGGCGGTATATCCAGATGGTGTTTCAGGATCCGACGCAGGCCTTCAATCCGAAGATGAAGATCAGGGATATTCTCTGCGAGCCGCTTTACAATTTTAAACTGGTTAAAGATCGGGATGCAGGTAAAAAGGCGGCAGAGCTTTTACGCATGGTGGAATTGCCGGAAGAATTTGCTGACCGCTACCCCGGCAATATGAGTGGTGGACAGCGGCAACGTATCGGGATTGCCCGGGCGCTGGCGCTGGAACCGGAAGTCCTCGTCTGCGATGAGGCAACCAGTGCATTGGATGTATCGGTACAGAAAAAAATCGTAGAGCTATTAGTCCAGATACAACAAGAAAAAAAACTCGCAATGATTTTTATCTGTCATGATCTGGCCCTGGTCTCGAAGATTTGCCATCGCGTTGCCGTGATGTATCTTGGCAATATCGTAGAAGTATTGTCTGGCGATGCGCTGCAGGAGGCGAAGCATCCTTATACCAAGGCACTACTACAAGCGGTTTTTCCGGTGGTAGCAAAAGGACGTACCATAGTACGCCCATTAGAGGGCGAGATACCAAGCCCGCTTGCCTTGCCGCCGGGGTGCCCATTTCAAAGCAGGTGCCCGAAATGTATGGAAGTATGCCGGAAAGACAAACCGGTGCTTGAGGAACTGTCATCAGGACATCGCGCGGCCTGCCATTTGTTAAAGACTTGAAAGCTCAATTAGAAGGGATAGATAGAATGGACGCCGAGAAGGTAGAGATTCGGAAGATTGACAATCGAGATATTGCCAGTGTGCAGAATTTCTTGTTTCGGCAGCTTACAGACCTCTTTGCTCATGACGGACAACGCGCGGTTACTGATGATGTCTGGGGGCTGGCCAAGCTGTACATTGAGCCGGTGCGCAATCAGATGTGGGCTGCGATTTCGCCGGAGGGCGCCGTTATTGGAACGATTGCGATCTGCGAGTATAATGACCGGATTGCTGCACTGAAGGGGCGCTATCCCGAAGAGACAACGGCCGAAATCGGACGCTGCTATATTGATAAGACGCTCCGGCGTCAGGGGCTTGGCGCGAAGCTGTTGGAAATCGCGGAAGCCTTTTGCCGGGATCAGGGATACAAAATGATTTATCTTCATACCCACCACTTTTTGCCGGGTGGTTTTCATTTCTGGCAGAAACAGGGCTTCCAGGTTACCCTGGATGAAGGCGGATCGTATGAGCTTGTACATATGGAGAAGAATTTAACTGTTTGAATAAAGAGGATTATAGTCGAAATAGGAAATGTTGAAGAGGAGAGAATAAAATGAAAAAAAAGTTTGCAATTGTTTTGGGAACTGCGTTTAGCCTGAGTGTAGCCGGTACGGTACTGGCTGCTCCCGCCAACCTGTTTGCCGTTATTCCTTCAAATCACTGGTCTTACAGTGCCGTTGGTCAGTTGGCTCAAGCTGGTCTGGTCGAAGGCTTCGGTGGCAGCGCATACCGCGGGGACGTAATTCTAACCCGGGTAGAAATGGCGGCGATTGTTGCTAAAGCCATCGCCAAGGCCGACAAGGCCGGCAGTCAGGAGCAGGCTGTCATTCAAAAACTACAGGCGGAATTTTCGCCGGAGTTAAATATGAGTATGGGCGGTACGGATACCACAACAGAAAACCGTCTGACCGCGCTAGAAAAAAGTAAACCTGCCGTCAAATTCAGCGGGGATTCGCGTATTCGCTATCAGACCAACTGGAATCAGGCTGCTAAAAATACCGATACAAAAAATAATAATCGTATAGAGCATCGGCTGCGTATGAATCTCGTCTCCGATTTAAACGAGGATATGAGTCTGCTGGCACGTATCGCCGCAACGAATCGTTCAAATGTGCGTGCGGTAAATGGCAGCACTGAAACCTCTACGAATAATACAGTTAGCTTTGACCGGATGGAAATTCAATGGCGAAATAAATCCACCGTTTATTCCGCAGGCCGCATGCTGCCTGGGTTAGGCCAGGGGCTGTTGTGGGATTCCGTTTCTTTAGATGGAGCTATGGCTACGTATAAATATGATAATATTCAGTATTTAGCCGGCTTCGGTGATCTGGCTGCTTACACGGGTAGCGGTAAAACTACCAATGCTTTCTTCGGTACTGTCAAAGTGCAGACCGGACCATCGGCTAATGTGACGCTGACTCGGATTGACACTATGACAAACAGTGTTGATATTGATGGTCTTGCTTACAACCTGGAGCAGACATCACTCGGTTTTACGACCAGAAGCGGTGAGTTTACGATGACTGGCGAATATGTGAAAAATAGCGACTCCAAGCTGCCTGTAGGTGCTCAGGACCATGGGTATTGGACACGCCTACTCTGGAAGGGCATCGACAACAGTAAACCGGGCACCTTCGGCGTTAGTTTTGATTATTTGGAAATGGGCAACTATGCGGTTGACTCCACAAGTAATCCGAGCAATCTTGTGATAAGCAGCGGTAATGGCTGGGGCAAGGACGGTGCCAAAGGCTATGGATTTGGCGCGCAGTATGTGGTTGCCAAAAATGCCAACCTCGAAGCCCGCTACTATAACCTGAAACCGTATGATCAAGGAAAATCCGGCTTCAGCAGCTACAAGCCGTCTTATCATCTGATTGGCAATTTCAAATTCTAATTTGAACGATTGACGGGAGGGCGGTACCAATGAAAACTGGAGCGCTGCTAACGATGGCTAATCATAAGCGCTTTCTTGCTTTGGCGGTGCCACTAACCATCACCACTCTCACCACACCTCTTTTGGGTGTGGTGGATACCGCGATAATGGGCCGCTTGCCACAAGCAGCCTATATCGGCGGTGTATCGCTAGGGGTATTGATTTTCAATACTGTGTACTGGCTGCTCGGTTTTCTTCGAGTCAGCACTTCAGGCTTCAGTGCTCAGGCAAACGGTCTTCGTGACCGGCAGGCCAATACGATAACTTTGCTCAGACCGCTAATGCTGGCTACATTACTGGGACTGATATTGGTAGCGTTGCAGCAACCAGTTAAAACAGCAGCCTTTCGCTTGATGTCGCCCAATGAAACTTTGACGGCAATTGCCGCCAACTATTATGACATACGGATTTGGGGGGCGCCTTTTGCCCTTATCAATTATGTAATTGCTGGCTGGCTAATGGGAATGGAAAAAATACGCTTGTCCCTATGGCTGCAGGTTGCTTTAAATGTACTTAATATGATTCTAGCTGTAATTTTTGTCGTCGTATTCGGTATGACCACTGACGGTGTGGCGCTTGCCACTCTGATTGCCGAGGTGGGATCGGCGATAATTGGTTTAACTTTGATTGCGTGCACAGGAATGGCTAATCTGGAAGACATTTCTCTTGCTGTCCTTTTTGATGTAAAAGCCTTGGCGGCGATGATGAAGGTCAACGGGGATCTTTTGGTCAGAACAGCCTGTCTATTAGCGGTATTTAACAGCTTTGCCGCCTATGGTCTACGTTATGGCGAGATCATTCTGGCAGCCAATGCCGTCCTACTCCAACTGCATTATGTATTGGCCTATTTTCTTAGTGGCTTTGCTAACGCAGGAACCGTTTTGGTTGGTAAAGCGCTGGGCGAGAAGAACAAAAGCCTATATATCAGCACAATTGGGTTGACCGCTTTGTGGGGTGGTTGTACGGCGTTGGTGCTGGCAGCGTTTACCTGGCTTGGTCGGGAGTGGTTGATTGGCTTTTTTACCATCAATGTTGAGGTACAGCGAGTGGCACTGGCTCATATCGCTTGGGTGGCTATGTTTCCAGTGGTCGCCTTCTGGGGTCTGCAGCTCTACGGAGTTTTTACCGGCGCGATCGTATCGGTACCCATTCGCAACTCTATGCTATATTCACTTGTATGTTATTCTCTATTACTATGCTTGGCCGTGCCAGTGCTTGACAATCATGGGATATGGCTTGCTTTTATTGGGTTTAGTCTGAGCCGTTCTCTTTTTCTCTGGGCGTATTTACCCAAACTTCATAGATGGGTCAGGGAGAGTTTTGTTTAATGGATTATAAAAGGGTATCGAAATACCTTTGAAGCAGGTGGGGCTTTGCTGCGATTAGCTCTGGTCCAGATAAGAAACTCAATGGCAAAGATCTAGAGCAGGACGCCGTGATTTGGATTCAGGCCAGGGATATGTAAGTTCCTATCAAATCCAAAATAATATGAGTCTAGGTGGATGGATTTGCAAGATCACGGATCGAGCCACCAAAAATAAAAACCTTCACATACATAAGATGTGAAGGTTTTTATTTTTAAACAATGTCCATGTCCTGTATATATGGATTTAGAAAAGTGAAACTTTTTTAAAATAATTGCGTCTAATTTAATAGATGGTTGTTTAATTATAGAATCAAGGAGGAGAAAAAATGATTAATCATGTAATCCCCAAAATTCGAGAATTACAGGTACGGGCGGTGCTAGTACCAATGCAGGTTCCCCATAGAACTGCTAGTGGAGTAGTTTCTGAATCACCATTAGTGCTGACTGACATAATTACTGAAGATGGAATTATTGGCCATAGTATTGTGTTTACGTATACTTCGGCAGCATTGAAACCTACGGCAGACCTCATTAAAAATCTTGAGCCCCTCCTAATTGGTGAAGATCTTGCTCCGAGCGAAATAGAACAGAAACTTGCTAAGAAATTTCGACTGTTAGGTACTCAAGGGGTTGTTGGAATTGCCCTTGCTGCTATTGATATGGCACTTTGGGATGCGATTGCGAGGACTCATAAAACATCGCTGGTTCATTTGCTTGGCTTTAGTGCAAAACCAATTCCAGCCTATGGAGCTATTGGGTACGATGGTGCTGTAGGCTCTGCAAAGGTAGCGGAAGATTGGGCAAAGCAGGGATTCCGTGGTGTAAAAGCTAAAATAGGATATCCAACGGTACAAGAGGATTTAGCTGTTGTGCGTGCAATACGCAAAGCAGTGGGGGATGAAATTGCGATCATGGTGGACTACAACCAATGCTTGACAGCATCTGAGGCAGTGGCGCGAATGAGAGTTCTTGATGAGGAGGGACTGACTTGGGTTGAGGAGCCGACATTAGCGCATGATTATGCTAGTCATGCACTAGTTGCACGCGAATCAAAGACTGCCATTCAAAGCGGTGAGAACTGGTGGGGTATTCTCGATATGCGGCATGCGATTCTTGCTCAGGCAGCAGATTTGATGATGCCTGATGTGATGAAGATTGGTGGTGTTACAGGTTGGTTACGTGCGGCTGCTCTGGCACAGGCACATGGTATTAAGTTATCTAATCATTTGTGGCCGGAGATTAGTGCTCAACTCTTGTGTGCAACCCCAACTGCTCATTGGCTGGAATATACAGACTGGTGGAATCCTATAGTTGCCGAACCTTTGAAGATTGATCAAGGCATGGCAATTGTGGACGCCTCAACACTTGGAACTGGGGTTTCATGGAACGAGCAAGCTGTGGGTAGATTTACTATCTAAGGTCGCTTCATGAGAGGTAACGTCAATAGTTTTGTACATATTTACGATTTTACGAATATCGTTCGACGGTGCGGGGGGAGTGGCCGGCTCTGGTGCCTTGGCGTTTTCTGGCTTCGCGACCTGCGTCTGCCATTCGTTCGGCTTCAGCATTCAAGAGCTTACTTAGGGACTTTAAGGTTATAATGGTATCAGACACGGATGGTCCTCCTATGGCCCATCCGTGTCTATCTTTTCCCAAATGCGTGCAATATCTTAGAGAATATCTATTTTCTTAGCATTATACAGTATGAGATTTATTACATTTCTTGTAAAATAAGAAATATAACGGAGTTATAGTATGATCGATTGTAGGTACATGAGAGCATCTGAATTTTAAACTGGATTTCTTGGTTCATTATGAAAACACACGAAATTTACGAAACTATTTAAATATATAAATATAGTAGGAGGCATAAGAAGTGAAAAAAGTAGATAGGATCGAGTCTACCGAAAGTTTTGCTAACTTAGATGAATTTATTGCAAAGCACCAACGTTATATTTATAATCTTGCATTTCGTCTATGCGGCAATACTGAAGATGCCGATGACTTAACTCAAGAAACATTTTTAAAAGCAATACAAAATTATGATAAATTTCGTGGAGAAGCTAGTGTTCGTACTTGGTTAAGTCGGATTACAATAAATAGATTTCTTGATTCTAAACGTCGAGAACATCCGCATCAATCAATTAATTTAGGGATAATACCTTGTGCGGATGGCGATCCTGAAAGAATTATTATCCGTAAAGAAATGCAATGGTGTATTGTTCATACGTTGTTACACCATGTTCCGGAAGACTATAAAGTAGTTTTAGTACTGAGGGAAATATATCAATATAGCTATCGCAAAACTGCAGAAATTCTACAAATAACGGTTGGGGCGGTAAAATCGCGTTTGCACCGTGGTAGATTATATTTTCATAATCATTTAATAAAATCGGGTTGTGTTAAATATGTTAAAGATTATACTTGTTATTGCGAGGTGGCTGAAAAGCTATGAAATGCAAATGCACTAAGCTTTTATTGAGTCGTTTTCTTGAGCATCAATTGGAACCTAAGCGTCATAAAAGGCTGGAAAAGCACTTGCAGGAATGCATAATTTGCCAACAGGAACTAGACAAAATGCTTAATACAGTTCGGATTATTCAAACTGTCAAAGATGTAGACCCTCCCCGGGACTATCGGGATGTAATTAAGGATTTAATTCACAATGAGGGATAAATAATTAAGGAATTTGAAGCGATCAGCTTTTCGTGCACTGTACTAACTCTGTTGTCGACATTCTAGATATTACAGGAGTTATGTTATAAGTTATACAAAAGATCCTTAAAGAAGTAGTCGATTTGTAATTAAGAAACTATGCTCTCTTTTTCGTGCTTTATTGATAAATGCATGTAATACTGATGGGGGTTCCGTAACTAAATGGCTTATCGCCAGTTGATTTTAGACAGCAACTTGGTTGAAAAATAGGCCAGTAATGGGTGGGGACAGTGTCCATTATTTTGAGTGCACTACAAACCGTCCCATTGTACCTTCCTTGGGGGGTTCACTACCCAAGTGATGTTGTAGCAGGATACGCTGCTGGCGCAACTTGGTTAGGATTTTCTATTTCATTAGTAATGTGGTGGGAACAGGAACGGACATTAGGCAAAAGATAATTGAGATCAATAAAAATATATGGTTCTTAAAAAGAAGGTAAGAGGCCATTTGAACCAGACAGGGGAGAAAAACTGTGTGGGAGAAAGCTGAGTGGAAACTGAGAAGAATTGTCATCAGGGATTGGATTATCCAAAGGGCGTTAAGGCTATGTTTTTGCGAGTGGGCAAATCAAAGAATGATGTTCAGTAAACGTGAAAAGTTACCGACTTTATTTTGCTTTGAGAGTATTGTTCACGAGAAATAAAGTTGGTAAATCCGATTAACAAGGTTAAAAGTCCCGACCTCTCTGAGAGGTCGGGACTTTCTATATTATAGACTTAGTTTGTTGAGTGAGCGCTGATAACTAAAATTAATGTTTCGTCAGGTCGGATTCTGAGTAAAGTAATCAAAACTAGGATGGAGCTTGGCAATATGATATGATAATATAAATATAAAATCGAAGCAGTAGATTAATAATCGTATATAAATCGATTATTAAGATAAGGAGAACAATATGGATATTAAACAGATTAAGGCGTTTGTGACGGTTGCAACGTTGAATAATTTTACTCGGGCGGCTGAACAACTTGGCTATGTACAGTCGTCAATTACTTCACAGATTCAATTGCTGGAAAAAGAATTGGGTGTCTCCTTGTTTGAGCGGCTGGGTAAAAAAATATCCCTGACAGCAGAAGGTGAAGAGTTTTTAATTCATTCTCGCCAGATGATTAATCTTTGGGAGAAGGCAAAGGGTTCGGTCGCCGCATCGGATGTGCCAAAAGGCAAATTGGTTATTGGAGCTCATGAATCTATTTGTGCTTTTTTCCTGCCGGAAATTTTACAGGAATACAATCGTCGGTATCCGGATGTAGAGCTTGTTATAAAAATGGGCTCATGGTGTGATTTTGAATCTGACCTTAGGGAAAACCAGATTGATGTGGCCATTTTAATTGATCGCAAGCTATCGGTTTCGGAGTTCGTCATTGATAAAGAGCGAAATGAACCTTTTGCTCTCCTGGCATCACCGGAGCATCCTTTGTCTGGAAGAGAGCATGTATATGCAAAAGATGTGGCGGAGTATCCTCTGCTAATGACTGGAGAAGGTTGTAGTTGGCGGGTGCTTTTCAAAAGAGCACTGGAGAATAGCGAGACTGCATTGCAGTTGATGTCTGAAGGCGGCAGCATTCAGACTTTAAAACGTTTGGCCAGCTTTGGATTGGGCGTGACGCTATTGCCACTGTTTGCCGCCGAGGATGAAATCAAATTTGAGCACTTGAAGAAGCTTAATTTCTGTGGAATTGATTTAAATCTCTTGATTCAAGTGGTGTATCATAAAGATAAATGGGTGTCTTCTGCATTAGCAGCTTTTCTGGAGATATGCAAAGAAAAATGGTAAATCCGACAAGATGGCTGCCTTTAGGCTGTAACCTTATTGATCGTATGTATGGTAATCAGGTAAGCAAAAATAAAGAAAACACGGCTGGACAGAAAATTTCGTCCAGACTGTGTTTTCTTTATTTATTTTTGATCAAGTTGGAGCTGTCTAGAAGGGGGAACTGAAAAATTAATCGATTTTATCGAATTACCTAATCGAGATTATTCGTTTTCGCAATTAATCTCGATGTGCTAAGATGAAAAACAACATCAGCAAAAAATAATCGATCAAAGAAATGGATGATTGATTGCGGACGTCTGGGCAATGGAGCAAGATTCAATATGTGCTGTATACCAACCCGCTGTCTTCACTTTTTCCTCAGCGAATTCCGACAGGATTTATTTATACCATGAACATGCCTGAAGAAGCTATGAAAGAAATGGGCTTTGATCGGCACATTGCCTTCAACGAAAATATTCTCCAGGTTGCTTTTGGACCTTCTGAAACACTGCTAAGTTTTGACACCCTTCAATTTGCTGACTATAGCAAGGTAGATGCTGACTTCTTTGATCCGTTGGCAAAAATGAAGCGACACCGTGAGGTGTTTCCTAATGACTGTCAAAAAGCATTTGACCTGGGAGTACGGCTTGCTGGCAGATAAGGCGTATGGTTATGAAATACTGTTTTTCAGATTAGAAAAGAGGAGAGTGTAAAAAGTTATGAATTTTATAAATTTGCTAAAGACCCGGTATTCTGTACGAAAATATGAAGCAAAAAAAGTAGAGAATGAAAAGCTGCAGCAAATTTTAGAGGCGGCGCACGTAGCACCTTCCGGACAGAATAGGCAGCCGGTAAAACTGATAGTGGTGCAGCAGGCAGAGGGACTGAACAAAGTGAAAAAGGCTGCCAATATCTTTGACGCACCCTTGGTTATTATTGCTTGCGGAGATCACAATACGGCCGGAGTGATCCCTTTTAACGGAAAAAGTGTTGTTGATATTGATACCAGCATTGCTACCGACCATATGATGCTGCAGGCAAGCGCACTGGGCTTGGGAACTGTCTGGATTTGCGGTTTTGATCCAACCATTATCAGCAGGGAGTTTACCTTACCGGATTACCTGGAGCCGATTAATATTCTGGCTATCGGGTATGCAGCTGGCGAGCCGGCATCACCAGATCGGCATGTTACGACCCGCAAACCGCTGTCGGAAATCGTGGCCTATGAAAAACTAGATCATTAACCTTATCATACAACCTATTAACTGAAGTGAATGAAATCAGATAAACGGGCACTTTTGCCCAACAAGGAGGACTTTTTAACCATGATTACACACATTGTAGTATTAAAATTAAATGATACCAGTAAAGATGGGATTGACGAGATGAAGAATCGACTGCTTGGCATGAAGGGAGAGATTGAATACCTGCAAGATATAACAGTAGGTGTGGATTTCATGCATGCGCCCATTTCTTATGACATTGTAATGATTGCCCACTTTGATTCCAAAGAAGATCTCGATGCTTATATAGCGCATCCGGTGCATGTGGAAGTGGGGAGATATATTGAAGAAATCCAAGCCAAAGTTGTTGCAATTGACTTTGAGCTCTAAAAGAAGTGTGGCATCGACAGGAGAAGAATCATGGAGTTAATAACAGTACATCAGAAAAAGTGTATTCAATGTGGAATTTGTGTGAAAGAGTGTCCATTTTTTGTTTTGAAAATGGGATACCATGGGCCGGAAGCGGTTTCGCCAGATAGTTGTGTTGCCTGCGGACATTGCGCGGCAGTTTGTCCCAATGCGGCGCTCAACAATCACAAATCAATACTGGATCAGCGGTGGACTATAAAAGACTTTCCGGTATTCGACAGTGAAACTGCGGAGCTTTTCCTCCGATCACGGCGTTCCATTCGCACTTATCAACAAAAATTAGTTCCAAGGGAAGACCTGTTAAAACTGGTAGAAGTGGCACGCCTTGCTCCTACAGGTTCGAATTCACAAGGTGTGTCCTATATCATAGTTGAAGATCGAGAGACGGTCAAAAAAGCTGCGGAGATTACAATTGAATGGTTGGAAGGTTTACCCGAATGCCCTAAAGCCCTTTCGCGGTTCATAAGCGAGTACCGTGATCGAGGTGTGAATTCTATCTTGCGCGATGCACCGCATCTGATTTTGACAACCACCGATAAAGATTTTATGCAAGGAAGGGAGAATTCGATCTTTTCATTGGCATACCTGGAACTGTTTGCACCTTCTATGGGTCTGGGGTCCTGTTGGGCGGGAATATTTGAGTTATGTGCATTCAGTGGGTATGAGGCAATAGCAAAGCTATTTAAAATCCCTGTTAGTAATAAAATAACCGGAGCTGTTATGGTGGGCTATCCTCAATATCGTTATCCGAGACTGCCAGACCGTAATCACTTGGAGGTTAGCTTTATTTAAGAGAAATTTAGCTCCTAGCGTAAGTGGCAGAAAATCTTTCTTTTCTCTCGAACCTAAGCAGCGTGGTCAATATTATTTCTTATTTACTAATTACTGCAGATGAACTATACTGCCAATAGATGTAAATACTGGTTGGATGGAATCGGGTGAATGTATTGACTTTACAACAATTAAAATATGTTTTACAGGTTGCCGATAAAGGCTCTATAAACGAAGCAGCAAGAAGTCTATTTATTTCTCAACCGAGCTTATCAAATGCTATTAAGGAGTTGGAAAAGGAAATAAATATTACGCTATTCGTTAGGAACAGTCGGGGTATTGCCGTCACTAACGAAGGGGCGGAATTTCTTGGCTATGCCAGACAGGTTATACAGCAATCCGATATGCTTGAGGAAAAATATCTAAATGCAGCAACTGCGAAACAACGTTTTTGCATTTCCACTCAGCATTATACTTTTACTGCCAATGCTTTTGTAGAGCTTGTAAAAGAATTTGGTGGTTCTCAATATGAGTTTACTTTGCGAGAAACAAAAACGTATGAAATTATAGAAGATGTAAAAAATTTGCGGAGTGAACTTGGGGTTATTTATTTAAGCAGTTATAATGAAGCAGTTATTTTGAAATTATTGCAGGAGAACAATATCAGTTTTTCAGAGTTATTTATAGCAAAGCCCCATGTATTTATCTGTAGAACTCATCCACTTGCGAATAAGAAAATTATTCATTTGGAAGAATTAGTAGATTATCCATGCTTGTCTTTTGAACAAGGGGAATACAACTCTTTCTATTTTTCTGAAGAGATTTTGAGTACGAGAAGCGTAAAGAAAAGTATTAAAGTTAGTGACAGGGCGGCTATCGTTAATTTCATGATAGGGCTGAGCGGATACACGATATCCTCTGGCGTTTTCCCTAAATACTTACATGGTGAGGATATCCTTGCTGTGCCGCTAGATGTAGATGAAACAATTAGAGTTGGTTTTATCATGCATAAAGATATCATGGTATCTAAACTTGGTGAAATATACATCGAAGCGTTAAAGAAGATTGCAAAAGAGTACTAAGAAGAATTACTAGATTTAGAGCAATGAAATGTAATGTATAGATGCCCGATATAGTCAATGACTATATCGGGCTATATTTATTTGGAATTATATTATAACGATTGAAAGATATATAATTTGATTACATCAACTTAGTTTTGATACAAAACAAGATTTGGGTAAGAAATGAGGGTGGAAAGATGGAAGTGGGCTCGTTTATGCTTTATGCACTTATTAATGCATTTACACCGGGGCCAGGAAATATTCTGGCATTAAATACTATGAGTAATTATGGGTGGAAAAAGGGAAGTAAACTGTTTTTTGGAATTTTTATGGGATATTATTGTGTACAGGTATTGTGTGCATTTTTTATCTATGGATTAGATCAATTTCTGCATTCAGTTATGAATGTGTTTAAATATGTGGGTGCTGTCTATATTTCTGTATTGGCTATTCATGTTGCCATTAGTAAGCCAGGTGATGCAAGTGCAGATAAAGAGCCTTCTTTTTGGCTGGGCTTTATCCTTCAATTTGTAAATATAAAAATATATTTGTTTGGTATTACTGCTTTGATAGGGTATGTAGTGCCTTATTATACTTCTCTCAAGATGCTTCTGGTATTTGAGATCGTTATTGCCACCATAGGAAGTATTGCAACCATAACGTGGGTATTTTTGGGAGGACTATTCCAAAAGGCGTATAGTAAATATTTCCGAACTGTGAATTTGATTTTAGCAGTAATTCTTTTAGAGTGTGCATATGAAATAGTAATTAAATAAGGTGTTTGTTAAGATCATATAATTACATGATAATTAAGTGAAAAAACGAGGGCGTAATCCCGTTAAGAAAGCTTAAGCACGTTTCATCAACTTCCTAGCCTCTCAACGTAATAATTATTGAGTATTGGAACTGGTAGATCAAATGTGCATAATTCAGATGATTTCAGATGACAATATATTAGTTACATTGTGGATGCCTATTACGATTAGGATAGCAAAAGAATAATATTGAGCAGCATTTATATGGAGATTATAAAAGCTTAGGTAATAAAAGTTGCTGTGTTGAAATAGTAGGAGGTAAACCAATAAATGGGTGTGGGACAAAGTGTTCTATCGAGCCATGAGCTAATATTGATAGCAATAGCGACAATTATGGGTACTTTAGCTCGCGTTTTTGTATTAAAGGTAGATTATCGGCAGTATCCATCCTACCCAAATGGTTATATGATTCATATTGTAACAGGATTCATTTCTGCTTCACTTGGAGCGGTAGCTATACCAGCTATTATGTCCAAAAATTATACCGCAGTCACTTTTTTAGCATTAGCCTTAACGCAATTTCGAGATGTTCGTAAAACAGAAAAAGATAGTCTTAAGGAATTGGAAAACACAGAGTTTACACCACGTGGTGATGCTTATATTGATGGTATTGCCAAGTCTTTTGAATCAAGAAATTATTTAGCTCTTATTATAGCTATTAGTGCTGGAATTACAATTGAAGTACTTAAAGATTTCGGCGATACAATAGGTTCCATTTCAGGAGTTATAGTTAGTGCTTTATTGTTTTATTATATTAGCCAGTTTTCTAAAGGAAAGACAGTAGGAGAAATTGCGATTATTTCATTAGGCCAAATTACAGTGAAAGAATCAAATCTTTATGTAGATGAAATTTTCATAAGCAATTTAGTTGGAACTGATAATGCCGAGAAAATGTTGATTGAAGAAGGTGTTGCAGTCCTAATAGAACCACGTGAAGAACACTTCAGCATAACCCTTGATAATTTCGGTCAAAGAAAAGCAGTGCTTTTTGAAGCTACTCGCTCTTTAGGTGTTAAACGCTACCACTTTACCAGGAAAGACTTTGCTTCTGGAAAAACAGTAATAGTTTTTGTGCCAATAATTAAAGATATGGATAAGTTGATACGAACAATTAAGAATACCCCTCTCTTGGAATCAGTAAAGAAAAGCCACAGTATTATGAGTAGGTGATTAATTATTAAAGAGAGAAGTCAACAACAAACTGCTAGTATAATTGCTGCAGTAATTCTTCCACAGCATGAAGTTCAAGGGGGAAGCACTTTTGTAGTGAAGGCTAAAAATGAGGAAGAGCAAAAGGCAATTATGCTTGATATAGCCAAAGCCGTAAAAGCAGATGTTGCTAAACTTAGCAACGGTATGTACTTAATATTACGCGATTAAATCCATTCTCAAATTTAGAAAACCATTGAAAAAGTCTATCTAAAAGCAAACTAGCTTTGATAGACTTTTCTAATTTGTATGGTTTATATTTCTTTAACCATAGGAAGAAAAATTTAAATTCAAATGCATTTTAACGATAGTTTTAGAGTCGGATATCGTGGCTCGGCTCTTGAAGGAACGGCGGTTAGGTGTTTTTAAAACTATCTTAGTCGGCGTTAGTTTTAGCTAATATAACATAAATTTCCAGTGCCATTAATATTTACACAGAACATACGTTCTGATATGATGGATATGGAGAGTGATAGTAATGAGCGAACATACTATAAATTTACTGAGTATCCCTATTTACCAGCAGATGGCTCGGGTAGTTTATGTTGACCGGTGTATGGTTAAGTGGGCGGGAATGCTTCTGTCTGAGCACAACGAGCAGATGAAAGAGCAAGAAGGCAAACGCGATGGGGCTCGTTGATTTTTCTCACTTTCCCCGCAGGAGCATATTGTGCATCGACGTAAAATCATTCTTTGCGTCCGTAGAGGCAGTCCGGCGGGGGCTTGACCCACTGGAAGCCTATATTGCTGTAGTATCGGATGCAAGGAGAACCGGTGCGATCGTACTGGCCAGCAGCCCGAGGGTTAAGTCGGAATATCATATCAAGACCGGAAATCGACTCTTTGAAATTCCTAAGCGTTCCCCAATTATGGTAGTAGAACCAAGTATGGCGCTATATATCAATGTGAATCAGGCAATACAGAATATATTCCGCCGATTCGTAACCGATGAAGATCTACACGTTTATAGCATTGATGAGACTTTATTGGATGTTACTGCATCGCACCATTTGTTCGGATCTGCAGAGACGATGGCCCAAGCTATCTTAAAGACAGTGAAGGATGAGTTGGGTCTTATTGTGACTATAGGCATTGGTGATAATCCGCTTTTGGCAAAACTGGCACTGGATAATGAAGCTAAAAAGCGTCCGCCGTGGATTGCAAAATGGACATATGAGAGAGTGCCGGAAACGGTATGGAAAATACAGCCGCTGACTGCGTTTTGGGGCATATCCAGAGGATACAATGAGAAACTCAAGCGAATGGGTATTTATACGATTGAGGGGCTGGCTCATGCCAACCCAGTGTGGTTGCAGAAAACTCTAGGCGTAATGGGGGTGCAGTTATATTACCATGCGTGGGGCTTGGATGCTAGTATCATTAGCCAGAAGGAACGGCCGAAAAGTAAATCCTATAGTAAGAACCAGATATTGATGCGGGATTATTATGTAAAATCAGAAATTCTAATGATCATCAAGGAAATGGCGGGAGATGTATGCACTAGGCTGCGTAAGCACCAGGAAAAATGCCAAGAGGTCTATTTGGGGATAGGATATTCGGATAGGAATTTTAAGTCGGGTTTTACTGCACGAATTAAACTAGTTCGTCCGGAGCACTCAACGGATATCATTAGTGAAGCGGCACGGCAGGAGTTTATTAAGCTGTGGCAGGGGGAACCAGTACGATCGGTAAATATTACTGCTGGGAAAATCGTGTCACAAGGACATGAGCAGTTTGAACTATTTTTTGAAGGAGAAGAAAAGAAACATACCATAGATAGAGTGGTAGATGATCTTCGGATGCGATTTGGCAAAAAAACGATCTTTTATGCTGGGTCGATGGCTGGTGGAACCTTCCTTGAACGGGCGGATTATGTGGGCGGACATAAAGGGAAAAGTGGAACTTAGTTTTTATTTACAAAAACATTGGCAACTAAATTATAACAAATAGCCGGCCGCCAGATAACCGACTGCTGAGATGCCAAATGCAAGTAAGCCATAGGGAGCACAGTAGTGAATATGATCAATCACGGGGATATTCAGTGTGCTTGCCACCAGAATGGGGTCTTCTCCCAAGGGTGATATGCTATCTCCTATAGAACCACCGGCCATAATGGAACCAAGTATTAGCGGAAGATTGACGTCAGCGGCAACTGCGGTCGACAACGCAACCGGTAGGAATAGAGCCCATGTCGCCCACGAAGAACCGATAAGATAGGAGGTTATTCCGCTTGCCAGAAAGAATAAGATGGGAAGCAATTGACGTGGCAAATAGGTGTTAAACAAATTAGCGGTAATATCATAAAATTCAAGGTCACGTGATAACAAGATCATTGCCCAGGCTAGACTGATAATGAGGATTGGCGGCAGCATTTCCACTCCACCAGCGAAAAAGGCCTTTTCTAACGACTTTGCTGAAATTTTTTGAATTAGGTACAATAGAACTGTCAGGCTTAGTGTGATTATCGTAGCGTTTAAAACCGCCAATTCGTAGTCGGCAAATATGAGGACTTGGCTTATGGATGTACCTCCTCTGCTTACTCCAGAGCGCCACACCAGGTAAAATAGGGACGAAATCATAATAATGAGTGGCAGAATGAGGTTAAAGAGGCGAGGCGGCAGTTTTTCTTCAAAGGTATGCTGATGCTCTGCCTCGCTCGGAGTATGTTCTCCTTGTTTAGGCAGTATTGGCTTATAAGCGGGCTGAAATAGTTGTAGCGGTTTAATATCCGTAAATGTCATGAGCACACTGAAAAGCACCATAATGATTGAATAAAAATTGTAGGGGATAGACTGAATATATAGTGTATAAGGACTGGTACTTACGTTTAATTGTAGCAGCATTGGCATTATGAGACCTAGAATATAGCCTATATATGTAGTAGCGAATGGAATAAGCGGGATGAGTTGGGACGAACTGTTGATGATAAAGGCCAACCGGTCTTTTGAGCCTTTTGTTCTTTCAAGGACGGCCTTGGAAATAATACCGCTGGCTATCACTCGGAAACAACAGTCAAGGAAGGTGAACGGACTTATTAGCCAAACGCTGAGATAGGCGCTTCGGTCTGAGTGTAAGCGTCTTTCCACAAGATTGGCAAAAGCTGAAATTCCTCCACCGAGCTTGAATGTTTCGGACAGAGCACCGAATCCGAATAAGAAGACTAGTATGATGGCATTGGATTCGTCAGTAATGGCACCGGTAATATAGGAACTAAATAGATCAAGCGCATTGAATACATTGTTATCGGCCTTTAGGTAAGCCCCGATCATTAGACCCAGTATAATGGAAGGAATAATCCATCTGGTCAAAACGGAAAAAGCGATGATTGATAAAAAGGGTAGAAGACCTAGGATGATGTCCATATTTTGCCTCCCTAAATAAGAATATTCTTAGCTTGTGCAAAACTAGATGAAACAATGTACAAGACAAAACAACGGCAACTTCCTTGTGCTGTTTTAGCAGGAAGTTGCCGTTGTTTTAAAATTTTTCTTCTGGCAGAAAAGCTCGCAGAGATCAGGGAAACGTCAATTAACGGTAGAGGCAAGCAAGGATGTATCGGGCTTCTTCTTGGCTGATGAGATTTATAGCAAGGAATATAATATAGCCGATCCAATGGCGACCAAAAAGATTCCTCCGGCTGCAAGAAAGACGTGAGTGAGCCCATAGTGAAATTCGGAAAGCTTTTTGGGTGTTATTTTTTCTTTAAGGGACCATACCAGAGAAGCAACAGCGATAAGGCTTACCCCCATACCGGCAGCGAAAGAAAGGACTATTAAGATTCCCTGCCAAATGAGCCCTAATGTCAGGCAGAATATTAACACGACACTCGTAACTGGGCAAGGTACAACACCAATAGAAAGTGCAACAACGGATGGCTTTCCCCAGAGTTTGGGGGAGGCTTGTCTCAGATCAGACCGGTTCTTGCTGAAGCTGCCATGAAGCAGGCGAAGCAGCATAGACAAACCAATCCCTATTACCAAAATCGCTGCAGCGATTTGCAAATAAGCATTTAGCTTTTGTGAATTTACCGTTACAAATTTTCCTAATAATATGTATGTGCCGCCTACAATCAGAGTAGCGGATAGTGCATGTGCGGCAGCGGCCAGTCCTGCAACAAATACAACAGTACTTAGCTTTCGTTGCTGTGCAATAATCCAGCTTGAAATAATGGATTTGCCATGACCGGGTCCGATAGCATGAAAAATACCGTAGATAAAGGAAATGGCCAAAAGGGAAAAAAGCAGCAGCGGGTCTTGTTGCTGTTTTAGTTGCTTTATTTTAGTGGCAATCTCTTTATTTAAATTTTGTTGTAACTTTGTAAGCTGAACAAGCAAGGCGTTATGCTGGAATATATGACTTACTTGCTGCGAAAGCGTGTCGACCAGCGTTTTTGCTTCCGCTTGGGAGAATAGCGAAGAATTTGCGATTGCCAGACAATAGATAAAAAGAACTATTAGAAGAATGGCAGTTATTCGTAGTTTCATCATATCTCACGCTACCATGACAGTGAAATTTTATCGATGTAGTTTTCGGTTTGCTTCTCCAATACAGGGGTGGCTCCACTTTGGGCAAGGATATGAAAATTTCCTCTTTGTATATCGAAATCATTATAGGCTGTGGGATCGCTAAAGCCTATTTTCAGTGTATTCCCGACAGTTTGGTTTATATTTAAAGTGAATCGACAGTGTAAACTTCCATCTACAAAATCTGCTGTAAAATCGGTCGGTATTAAATCATTCATGACCCTGCCATCGATTTCGACATAAGTATAGTACCCGGTTCGAGTCGTTTGTTCGCCATTTGCCAGCAATTGTGTCTCGGGAAAGACTAGATTCCAGATTTCTGCAGTGTTAGACCCAGCACTTTCTAAAAAGAGTGACGAAGACATGGCATCAAATTCCCAGTCCACGTTGATCTGTGAAACAAAATGATCATTTGTAATCAACGTTGCTTTTGGGGTAATGAATACATGTGGATGTGCTTGGGCGTGAGGTGTACTGAATAAGATTGTAAAAAAAACGGCAATTATCCATGCTTTCAACAAGGAAGTCTCCTAATCAATAGTTTTATAAAATTTTGCAAATCAACAAACAGTAATGTTACTAAATAAGATTATACGCCATTAAATCAAAGCTGACAATATAAGAGAAAACCAATTTTTCAATCATAAGCAACAAAAGAGATACAGCTGATCTATGTAGTGATGTTAACAGGTGAAGTGTGATAAGGTTTGTCTGCAGTGTAGCCGAAATATCGTCATGGCAACAATCCTATACAGTATCTAAGCGAAAGTATGTTACATTGACCTCATTAAATAAGAATGTTATTATATAGGAATACTGATGTTTGGCATATCGTTATGCGATCAATTTTAAAGAAAATCGGACGCTCCTAAAAGGGGACTTATTCATAATCTATTAGTCTATAGCGAGGGAAAATGAAACATGGCATAGTCTTTGCATTATTAGCTTCACTGGTGTTTAGTATTATGAACGCTCTTGTAAAAGCGCTCACCTTGACAATTCCTCCTGCGGAAGTTGCTTTTTTTCGCGGAGCAATTGGTCTTATCCTCATATATTATTTGATGAGGCGTGCGAAAATTAGGTTTTCAACTTCAGGCATACCTATGCTGCTTCTAAGGGGGGGGCTCGGAGGTTTGTATGTTGTAACTTATTTTTACGCCCTTTCAAAAATACCATTGGTTGATGTTATCATCTTAGCAAGATTGTCACCAGTTATGGCAATACTTCTTTCCGCTATTTTTCTTAAAGAAACATTGTCACGAAGAACGTGGGGTTTATTAGGACTGGCTTTTACTGGTGCGATGGTGACGATCAATCCATTCCAATTCTCAGATTACTCAATTAATGCGCTATTTGGTCTCTTAAGTGCTGCAATTTCTGCCTGTGTGGCGGTAGTCGTCCGCTATTTAAGTACAAGGCATCATCCCTTTGAAATTATCTTTTATTTTATGGCTGCCGCTACATTAGTGCCTATTCCGATGATATGGCACAAGTTTGTAATCCCTAGTCACGTTGAACTTCTCTATCTGATACTACTTGGAATGGTAGCGCTGTTGGGGCAAATTTTCTTAACGCGGGCATTTTCTCATGATCGTGTTGCAGTCATTGAAATTGTTCGTTATATCGGTGTCATTTATAATGCCATATGGGGATTTTTATTTTGGGATGAAGTGCCGGATGAATTCACTATTATTGGCGGAAGTCTTATCATTGGCGCATGTATAGCATTATCGCGTAAATCTTCTTCAAAAAAGTGAAGGTGAAAGTTCACGCGTCGATATGATCTGCAAGGAACTGGACGAAAGCAGTTACTTTGCAAAATTCAATGAGATAATAATGCTGCATGTTTGACAGAGATAGCCGATGAAAATCGAACTCTTAAACAGAGTTTCTAGCATTCTCCGAAGTACAGAAGCGCGGGCAGGTCAATGATTAAACTAACCAAGGTAACTGTTCTTTTATTATATTTAAAAACTACTATAAAAAAGAGTGGATTCGCTGTATGGCGGTCTACTCTTTGTTTATGCGGGTCATCCGTGAATATTCTATAAATCCAAACTGCCCGACGCGGTGTGGACTATTTTGAAAGGCGTGTATTCTTTACTCGTTATTTTTTACCTTGACATATCCCCCTGGGGGGGATAATATGTAGTTGGAGGGGTAATTTATGCAAAACCATACACACGCTCATCAGAAACAAGTTGTAAACAGACTGGCTAGAGTTGAGGGGCACGTTCGATCGATTAAACAGATGGCTGTTGAAGGCCGTGACTGCCCTGAAATACTACTTCAGATTTCAGCGGTTCGAAAAGCTCTAGATAATGCTGCAAAACTGATATTGAAAGATCATCTTGAACATTGCCTTATTCATGCAGTCAATGAGGGTACGCAAGAAAAGTTTCTTAAAGATTTACAAGAGGCGATTGATCACTATATTAAGTAGATAGGAGGGGGGATAATGAAGGTTTATCTGATGATTGTAGCTTTGCTAGCTGTTCCATCCGTAGCCTTGGCTCACTCTGGTACCCTACTTAACACAGCAGTAAATTATGTTCCAATAATATTAGCAGTCTTTCCCATGCTGTTGAAGCTATTTTCCAAGCTGGTTCAAAAGGTATATTCTTTTTTCATAAAGAAACATAGCTGAGCTTAAGATAGATGAGCGTCAGTAATTTTTCAAAAGGTCGTCTTGACGTCTGGCACTAATCACCATTTGACTAATACAGAAGACGCAAAAAATTTATATGGGTAATCTAATCAGCACCACCCGTCCAACGGGTGGTGCTGATTAGATTAGGGGATATGACAAGGGCGTGCGATGTTTGGTGAAAGTAAAGCTATTGTATTGTCGGATATATAGACCCGGGAAAATAGATTAGGATGCTTACGTCCTGGAATGGCTGGATTTTTGCCCAAAGGTTACTTGTTTTAGTCATAATTAGAATACTTTGGACATAATATAAATAAGAATAATACTGTTTAGTATTAATTCTTATTTATATTATGCTTTTAGGAGGAAAACATGGGACAAAAGATACCATTAGATATTGTATCAGGATTTTTAGGAGCAGGTAAAACGACATTGATATTAAAAATGTTAAAGGAACGTAAGGGGAATGAAAAGATATTCATTTTAGAAAATGAATATGGGAAGGCTGGTATTGACGGGATATTACTATCAAGCAACAATGCCGAAATCAAAGAAATCTATTCTGGATGTATATGTTGTTCATTAAAAGGTGAATTTACACAGGTTCTAAAGCATGCTATTTCTAGTATAAAGCCAGATAGAATCCTAATTGAGCCAACTGGCATCGGCAAGTTATCCGAGATATTGCAAATTGTTCAGCAACCCTGCTTTCACGAAACGATAGTTATTGACCATGTGATAACCGTGGTCGATGTGCATGAAGTACACAATTATTTGAGAAATTTCGGTGAGTTCTATAAAGACCAAATTTATCATGCTAAAATCATAGTTCTTAGCAAAACTCAGGAAATTTCATATCCTAACATTCAAGAAATCGTAAATTTGATTCGGGAACATAATTCATCGGCTAAGGTGGTAACCAGCTCTTGGGATCAGTTGGCTATTCAGGAGATCTTACAAGCAGAGAACCCAGAAATCATCAAGAACGAGACTGCTATTTCACCTAAAAAACTGAGTTATACCAGAAAACAACCTGTATCTGTCCGAATTTGCAATCACCATTCAGGAGCGGCAGATATATTTGATAATGTTTCATGGAAGGGTCTGCGAGTTTTTTCTATTTCATCTCTAAATGCCGTGCTCTCTGCTATTAGCACAGGACAATATGGGAAGATTTTGCGTGCAAAAGGGATTGTTGCAGGAAAAAATGACTGGATTCATTTTGAATATGTGAATGGCCAATGGAAATGCAATACTACGAAACCATTAAAGCTCGGACGAGCAGTGTTTATAGGGCAAAACTTGCTCTCTGAGAAACTATTGGAACTCGTTGAGGGGTCGCTCAATGCCGAAAGTTGTTGATATTGTTCAGGGATTTATTGGATCAGGAAAAACCACATTGATAAACAGTCTCATTAAAAACGTTTTTCCGAATGAGAGAATTCTTGTTGTTTTAACTGAGTGGGGGAACACTCCGGTTGTTCAAATGGATTCACGGATTACGACGTACTCATGGAATTGTGAAAAAGGTTTTCCTACAGATGTAATACGACAAATGGTAAGAACGGGACCCTCCCAAAGGATAATCTTTGAGGTAAATGGCCTAGCTTCGGGGAGTGAGCTCATTGATGTTTTAATGCAACTAGCCAATGAGGACGATATCTGCCTAGGAGCAAAGATAGCTGTTTTTGAAGGGCGAAAATACGATTTGTTAGGTGAATCTTTTAAAGATATTCTTTATCAAGTTGCAGTAAATAGTGATGGCTTTTGGATCAATAATGCGAATAGAAATATATGTAGGTGGTTGGTCTCAGTCAACTCAAGGGCTCATCAGAGCACTGGGGGTGACTTAAGCAAGTGGTACGAGAAAGTCGTAAAATCGGGACAAAGGAGAGGAATCAAGGAGCTTATCTTATGCATAATTGCTCCTGTAATAATGTATTTAATTATATACTTGTTAATCTTTAACTAAGAGTAACTGCTTAATTTTACGTTAGGTTGGATGCGGCAATTGGCACGCTAGATGAACAAACCGCTTATGAAAACTGGCGCAAAACCCAGTGGGATGGCCAGACCGGCGGCAGTGTTATGGGGGATGCTCCTTATATTTATCTCATGAACATCAGCCACCTGTATTTTGTCCGGGACAACCCGGGTATTGGCAACCCAAAATGGTATCCCCATGACCACGGGTTTGTTGTGATCAGCAATATTATGGACTGGTCATGGAAGAAAAAAGCTAAGAAAACTCAGGTCTCGGAGCAGGCTGCACCACAGCCGCCCCGGGGCCTGGTTTGTCTGGCAGACCGGCTATAAAAGTCAATGTTAAATAGCCAGGCGGTCAGTATAAGACCGACGCCGGGTGGTACGTTTTTGAGTATTACGAGGCGTCATTTAGTATACACTAGATAATACTATTTGCACGAATCAGGAGGGGTAACCCTGTATTCTAATTCTGCAGCATTAGGTATTTCCAGCCTAATCGATAAAGTCACCTGGGCGGACCTCGTAAACTTTAAAATGATATTTTTCAGCGTTGTCATTGAAGCTTTACCCTTTATTTTGGTCGGAGTATTCGTTTCGTCCGTGCTCAATTTGTTTCTGTCAGAAGAACTCATCCAGAAACTGTTGCCGCGAAATCGATTTTTAGGCATTATTATCGCTAGCCTATTAGGCGTACTGCTGCCGCTATGCGAATGCGGGATCGTTCCGATCACCAGGCGGCTTGTTCAAAAAGGAGTGCCGGTTTATGTTGCTGCAACGTTCATGCTTGCTACTCCCATTATTAACCCGGTCGTTCTTTTAGCAACTTCCGTTGCATTCAGTTTAAATCCAAAGATGGTTTGGATTAGACTGGGAGTAGCGTTCTTGGTTTCGATAATCACCGGGATAGTATTAAGTTTTGTATTAAAAGGTAACCAATTAAAAGAGAGTTCTGACGTGCATTGTGATTGCTGTTCAGGACATATAACAAAAGCTGACTCTATCTTTAGCAAAATATTTTACATGCTAAAAGGAGCTTGTAGCGAGTTTTTTGAAATGGGAAAGTTTCTTATTGCCGGTGCTCTTTTAAGCGCCATAGTTCAGACGACAATACCCTATACGTTCTTGTCCGCAGTTGGACAAGCCCCATTTCTATCCATTATCGTGATGATGGTATTTGCATTTTTTGTTTCCGTATGTTCTTCAGCTGATGCTTTTATCGCTGCTTCATTTGGATCAAGTTTTACGCCAGGAGCTCTTATCGCCTTTATGGTGTTTGGGCCGATGATTGACTTGAAAAACACGTTGATGCTTTATCATTCGTTTCGTCTTCGTTTTGTAGTAACTTTGATCATTGTGACCGTTTTTATGTGCATTAGCCTTTCATATCTAAGCAACTTTCTGATAGGAGGGTTGTAATTGTTATTTCGAATTCGATTTAGTTTTGATGCATTTATAAAAACCCTTATCCTTTTTGGCTACCTAATGTTTTTGACATGGTTGATAGGAACCAACGATATTCGACTATATATCAATCCCCGCTATCTACAGCTTACACAAATGACAGTATTGATACTGTGTGTGCTAGTTATTGTCCAGGCGTTACAAATTATATACTTAAAGAAAGAGAACCACTGCCATCATCCTAGTCTGACGTTAAAGAGGTGGTTGGGGTATATGCCATTTTTAGTTTCACTATTTTTAGCTATTTACTTACCAAGCAGTACATTAAATGCCAAACTAGTCGGAACGAAGGGGTTTAATACCGGCGTTATTGCTGTTAGCGAACAAGAGCTAGCCGATTTTGCCGTTACTATGCAGCAAATGCCAATGATCGAGGTTACCGAGCAAAATTATACTAATGTAATATCAGCGCTAAGACTTTATCCAGAAAAATATGTAGGAAAGCAAATAACAATTACCGGGTTTGTTTATAAAGATTTGTCATTTCCATCGTCGAATCTGGCTTTAGTAAGATACGTTACATTTTGCTGCTCGGCTGATGCAGTACCTTCTGGCATCTTGTGCCAGATTCACAATGAACAGAATTATCCGATCGGAACCTGGTTAATTGTTCGAGGAACTCTTGAGTTAAGCGAGCACCAGACAAAGATAGTCCCCTTAATTTCTGCTGAAATGGTTACGCCCATCGAAGAGCCATTGCAGCCATACATCTATCCTTAATGGTAAATTAGTTGGTGTAGGCAATGCCTGACCTCATTTAAAAAGTACTCTCTCCATTGATCGGTGGAGAGAGTACTTTTTATTGTTGTGTTACGCTACAGGCGTTTTTTCCGTATCCGAGGCAATGTCGACGGTGTTGCCTCCAGATTGTCAGACTCAATCATTTCATTAGAAAAAGTCTCACCGGTTCGGAAGAGAGAGCCGATAAAGAGGGAATCGTAGCTAAATGGGTACTGCTGTTAAATCATATTTACTCATCATGTCAAGCCAGTCGCGAACAGGTTGCCGGGAAAGCCGCTTGGGATGAACCACTACATACGTCTGCCAGATGGGCGGCAATGGTGAGCCGCTGAGGGGGATTTCGACGACGGAGTTTCGGGTCAAGGCGTTTTGGACAGTAGAGCGGGTTAGAATGGCTGAACCGGCCCCTTCTTCAACAAGAGAAACGATAAAGGACGGATTGCCTATGTTTGCGTGAAACCAGCGTGTTCCTGGAAATAATTGGGTAACCCAATCACTAAAACTTCCTCCCCAATTGTGAAACAGCAAATTAATCTTGGACAGGTCCTTAACCGGCATTTCCGACTGGTTTGCAAGCGGGTCACCGGGCGGACAAACAAAGACAAAATCTTCTTCATTACATAAAAATGTTGTGAAGCGACGGATTCTTGGTAATTGATAAACGATTGCAATGTCGATGATGCCATCTACCAAAGACTGTAAAATATCCGTTGAATGGCCGGCAACCGCTTTTACTGAGATGCGAGGAAAGCAGCGCAGATATTCCAGATAAACAGGAAATAAGAGATTTGGTAAAGCGGAATATACATTACCAATGACCAAGCGGTCATCGAATAAGGCTGCTGAATTTAAGCTGGCTTTGCCGTTCTCGAAGTCTTCCAGTATATGCTGGGCGTAGGGGAGAAATGTGAGACCGCTCTGTGTCAATACCACACGCTGGTTATCCCTTATAAACAATTTTTGTCCCAATGTTTTTTCCAGCTCAGCGATACGGGCACTGACCGTTGATTGGACAATATTTTGTATTTCTGCGGTTTTTGAGAAGCTTTTCGTTTGAATTAAGATTTGCATCGTTTTCAAAACTTCAATATCCATTAAGGCTCTCCTTAGCTAGTGTATTAAAAATATCGATAGCAATTATTAATATGTTTCGTTTTACAGATAGAAACTCCTTTATTTATAATAAAGACAGTTGGTTTTATTGAAAAGCGTTATCAATTACATAAGATTGAACAGGTGTTGCTATGCGACTTAATAGAGAAACCGGTTAAAGGCCGGTGCGGTCCCGCCACTGTAATGGGGAGCAAAGCCATGATTGTGCCACTGAGACAATGTCTTGGGAAGGTATGGCAGAGCGATGAGCCAGAGCCAGGAGAACTGCCTGTAGAACAATCACCATTTGACCTGCGAGTGACGGGGAAGGGATTAGAAACAGCAGCCGATGGCTAACTGTTTTTTGTTGATGCAGCCCTTTCCTTTTTGTAGATTAAAGAAGGAAAAGGCTGTTTTTATTGGTGCAGATCTATACACAGAGCTGTTCATACTTGCTTTGAGTTCATAGATGATACATAACAAAGTGAAGGGAAGGAAAATATGAAAAAAAAGATAATTGCTGGACTTACAGTAGCGCTACTGACAGGAATTGGAGGAGTGTCGGCTGCAAGTAATTCTTATGCCGATGTTCCCCAAAATCATTGGGCTTATGCGGAAATCGACGCATTAGTACAGGACAAGCTGATTGCAGGCTATGATGCAGCTGTATATGACAAAGATAAAGTTGCGACCCGCTTTGAAATGGCCCGGTTTTTAGCCAATGCAATAAGTAAATATGAACAGGCTGATGCACAGCAAAAGGCCAAGATTGACCGACTGGCACAGGAATTTGCCGTAGAACTCAATACACTCGGAGTTCGGACAGCACAAACGGAGAAATACCTCCCGAAAGAACCAAATCAGCCGGCAAAACAAACCTCCGCAAAGAAAACCTCTGTTACGATTGACGGCGAGACCTTAATTGAGGCCATGGATGTGGACAGTGTAAACAATGCCGGCAGTGGCGCCTATAATTGGCGGCAGCGGCTGCATCTCAACGCCGACTTCAATGACCGGGTGAGCTATAAATCGCGCATTCAGGCCAACGGCAAATTCGGCAGCGGCAGTTCTTCGGACAACAAAGGAAGCAACGAAATGCGCTTTACCCGCAGTTTTGTCCAAGTGAAAGATTTTTATGGTATTGATCAGTTTCAGGCCGGCCGGCTACCGCTGGCCGTTGGACGTTATTTTCCCCTAGCATTACAGGGTGATGCGGACGGCTTTGCTCTGAAGCATCAGTTTGGCAAAACCAGACTGGACGGCTATTGGGTGAATCCGGAAAGTAATACCGATGTAAGAGGGGTGAACTTGAATTTTGCGCCGGAAAAATCCTTTGAATATAATATCGGCTATATCGCTGCCGATGCCAGTGATAAAGCCGATGTTCCGGCAGCCAACTACGTCGATGCCGGCCTTTCCTGGGAAATACAAAAGGGAGTTACCAGCGTGCTTGAGTATACAAAATCTGATGCTTTAGGTTCGCCAGATGCGTGGGCGACACAGGTATCGTATAACTGGGTAAGCGGCAAGCGTCAAATTGGATTTTATTCGTACGAGGGTCTTGTAAACATCCGTGTTCCGCATGATCAGGCCATTGCTATTATCTACCGGGATGTTGATAAGAATGCTTTGCCAGGCAATTATGGCAACTTTACAGGCTTTGGGAAAGTCAAGACAAACGGCCATAAGGGCTTGATGCTTGGTTACCAAAATATGGTCATGGACGGTATCCGCCTGTCCCTGCAATATCAAAATCTGGAGGATAAGGCAAGCGGTGCTCATGACCATCGTTATTATGGAGCCTTTGATATGTATTTTAATTAAAGGTCTATCCGGTATAACAGAGAGGAAGGGGTCTAAAAGTGAGTAAGCGTTATAAAAAAATATTTGCAATCATAATGATGATTCTTATGCTAGGCAGCATGCTTTTGACTGCAGGCTGCAGCAGCAAAAATGAAAAAACACAGTCAAATGCAAAAGAGGAGATCGTTGTTGCTATCGGCGGTGAGAAGGCATCGGGTTTTGACCCGGTTACCGGCTGGGGTGCTCAGGGTGGTACTTTGTTTCAGAGCAAGTTGTTAGATGTCAGCCCGGAAAACAAGCTGGTCAATGATCTGGCAACCGATTATAAAGTAAGCAGCGATGGTCTGACTTGGACTTTTATTATCCGTGAAGGCGTAAAGTTTCATGATGGCAAATCACTGACCGCTAAGGATGTGGCCTTTACTTTTAATAAGACAAAAGAAGCAGCTAGTTTTGTTGATTTAACCGAGATGGATAAAGCGGAAGCCATTGATGATAAGACCGTTGTTTTCCGTATGAAAAAGCCGATGTCTATTTTTCCGTATCAGGTCGCAACACTGGGGATTGTGCCTGAGCATTTGTACGGTGACGGCAAAGCCTATGCTCAGCAGCCGGTTGGTTCAGGCCCGTATAAATTTGTACAATGGGACAGAGGCCAGCAGCTGATTGTAGAACGCAATGATGATTATTACGGCGGTAAAGCTCCATTTAAACGAATTGTTTTCTTATTCTTGAATAATGATGCTGCTTATGCGGCAGCACAGGCCGGCAAGGTGGATGTGGTAAAAACAACAGAAGTACTGGCAGCCAAACCAATACCGGGTTATAACGTCGTAGACTGCAAGACTTTTGATTTCCGCTCCGTCTCTTTGCCTGTCCAAAAGCCGGGTGGCAAGAGCGTGGAAGGTTATGATATCGGCAATGAGGTTACCAGTGATATCACCATCAGAAAAGCGTTGGCCATGGGGGTAAACAGAAAGCAAATTGTTGACAGCGTTCTGAATGGATATGGACAACCTATTTTTACGATTTCCGATTATCTGCCGTGGGAGAATAAAGTGATTCAATGGAAAGACGGCGATATTGACGCTGCCAAAGTACTATTGGAGAAAAATGGTTGGATCGATAGTGATGGTGACGGCATCCGCGAAAAGAATGGCTTAAAAGCCGAGTTCCATCTGGTTTATGAGGCCGGTGATTCCACACGTGAATCGATTGCTATGGCCTTCAGTGACCAGGCTAAAGCACTTGGCATCCATGTTATTGCCGATGGACTTGGTTCTTCAGATCGGGTTAAACATAAGCATAAAGATGCGTTTCTCCTGGGAGGCGGTGCCTACAGCCCTATCTATATGCTGAATGCCTTGCATAGCCGATTTGCGGCTAAAGGTGGCTGGTTTAATATTGTTGCGTATAAAAATCCGGTTGTGGATGGATATCTGGATGCGGCAATTGGTGCTCTGGATGAGCAGACAGCTAATGAGAACTGGCAAAAAGCCCAGTGGGACGGCCAGACTGGTGGCAGCATTCAGGGGGATGCTCCATATATTTATCTCATGAACATCAGCCACCTGTATTTCGTACGGGACGGCCTGGATATTGGCAAACAAAAATGGCACCCACATGACCACGGATTTGTTGTGATCAGCAATATTATGGACTGGTCCTGGAAGAAATGAATTAAAATAAACCCGTAATAAACCCCGGGCGGTGTTAACTGCGCCGGGGCACGGGTTTGTCCGAAAGGAGGAATTGCGTATGCATTTGACCACATATATAAGGCAGACGTTGGTACGGGGTATCGGCTTGCTGATAGCGGTTGTTCTCGTAACCTTTGTTCTCGTACAAGCGTCGCCGATTGATCCGATAGAAGCCTATATTACGGCGGAAAATCCGGTGTCCCAGGAGCAGAGAGATGCTATTGCCGCATACTGGGGTCTGAATGATCCTCCTCTTGAACGGTTGGGGAAATGGGTCAGTGCCCTGTTCCATGGCGATATGGGAACCTCTATGTATTACCGGCAGCCGGTGACCGAAGTAATAAAACTTCATTTTATGAATTCGCTGATGCTGATGGCCGTTGCCTGGGTTCTTGCGGGGTTTTTCGGTTTTGTTCTAGGCATTGCTGCGGCCGCCTATCAGCACACAAGAGTGGACAAGTTTATTAAAGTCTATTGTCTGCTCATTGCATCTGCCCCAACCTTTTGGGTTGGGCTTCTGATCCTGATGGTATTTGCCGTATGGCTGGGCTGGTTTCCACTTGCCTTGGGCACGCCTATTGGCAAGGAGGCGGCGGCGGTTACCATTGGTGACCGCTTATATCACCTGGTGTTGCCGGCACTTACTTTATCAATCACAGGAACTTCTCAGATTGCCCTGCATACCAGACAAAAATTAATTGATGTATTAAACAGCGACTATGCCGTATTTGCTGCAGCCCGTGGCGAAACAAAATGGCAGATTGTATATCATCACGGTTTGCGTAACATTCTTTTACCTGCTGTTACCTTGCAATTTGCCTCAATCAGTGAATTATTCGGCGGTTCAGTACTTGCTGAAACTGTCTTTTCTTATACGGGGCTGGGCTATGTGGCTGTCATTGCCGGGACGAAACTAGATTTGCCTTTATTACTGGGAATTGCGTTGTGCAGCGGACTTTTCGTCTTTGTAGGCAATCTGACTGCCAATCTACTGTATCCGCTGATTGATCCACAAATCAAGGAGGGGATGACGCATGACTAATACGAGTTGTCAGACTGTTAAAAAGGATATATCCTTTTGGCAGTTCAATCTTCGTACCCGCACGCTAGCCGCTATTGCCAGCGCACTATTTATTTTGACAGCGATTGCCGCCGCGGGAATACTACTTGATCCTGCCTCCTATGCGCCACAGTTTCAGCAGAAGAATCTAGCGCCATCGTTGACTCATCCCTTTGGAACAGACTGGATGGGGCGTGATATGTTCATGCGTACGGTAAAAGGATTGTCCACTAGTTTGTGGATCGGATTGTTGGCGGCAACCGTCAGTTCGGTGATTGCCGTTATGATGGGGGTTGCGGCAGCTACGATGGGGCGCAGAACCGACAGCCTCATCTTGTGGCTTGTGGATTTAATCCAGGGTATTCCCCATTTGATTTTATTAATGCTTATTTCCTTCGTGTTGGGTAAAGGCATGTTTGGGGTTTGGATGGGCGTAGCCCTGACTCACTGGCCGATATTGGCACGGGTAATCCGGGCGGAGGTATTGGCAGTACGAAATTCCCAGTATGTACTTGCAGCCAGGAAACTGGGTGCAAGCCGCTGGAGAATTGCCGTTAAACACATCCTTCCTCATGTTGTCCCGCAGTATCTTGTGGGCTTGATTTTGCTGTTTCCTCATGCCATTTTACATGAAGCGTCTATTACTTTTTTAGGATTCGGACTTTTACCGCGTGAACCAGCAGTGGGGATTATCCTGTCTGAATCCATGCGCTATCTGACGGCAGGAATGTGGTGGCTGACCGTATTGCCCGGAGCCTCCCTACTCATGATGGTACTGCTGTTCGACCGGATTGGCGAAAATCTGCAAAGGCTGCTGAATCCGTCAAGCGCTCAGGAATAGGAGGAAAAATGATGGCAAATCATGATACTGTGCCAGTATTGGATATACAAAATCTCTCTGTCAAATTTCGTATGTATGACAAGGGGCTTAGGCAAAGTGAACTTCAGGTTATTTCTGATATTAACCTGAGTATTAAAGCCGGAGAAATTGTGGCAGTCGCCGGATCGTCAGGCAGTGGCAAGAGCTTGCTTGCTCATGCAGTTTTGGGAATCTTGCCGAAAAATGCTGTTGTCGGCGGCAGTATGAAGTATTGTGGGACAGAGCTTACTTCTGTAGCACAGGCTAGTTTGCGTGGGCGCGATATCGCGTTGGTGCCCCAGTCGGTCTCTTACCTTGATCCACTGAAAAAAGTCGGTTCCCAGGTGCAGGGATTGTATGGCACGAAAGAACAACAGTCACAAGTATTTAAGCGTTTTGAACTGAGTGAAGAAACGGCGGAAAAATATCCGTTTCAACTGTCAGGCGGTATGGCACGGCGGGTACTAGTGTCTACTGCGGTTATCAGTGATGCAAAACTTATTATTGCTGATGAACCAACACCGGGACTCAATCCTGAAATTGCGGAGACGACAATGAAAATTTTCCGAGATCTGGCTGACGAAGGTAAGGCAGTCATGCTTATTACGCATGACATTGATCTAGCCTTTTTATATGCTGACCGGATTGCGGTATTTTATGCCGGCACAACGGTAGAAATTGCCCCTGTTGCCGATTTCATCCAGGGTGGTGATGCGCTGCGTCATCCCTACAGCCGGGCTTTATGGAATGCTTTGCCGCAAAATGGTTTTAAGCCCATTGCGGGAGGCCAGCCTTTTGCAGGTAACTTGAAGTGCGGCTGCCCTTATGCAGCACGCTGCAGCCATTGTTCGGCTGAGTGTACTGCCGCGGCAACGATAAAAATGCAGACCGTCAGAGGTGGGGAGGTACGATGCTGCCATGCTACTTGAGGCAAAAAATATCAATTATCGCTATCAGAAGGGACCATGGATATTAAAAGATGTTACTTTATCTGTAGGAGAAGGCGAGCGGGTTGGTCTAGTCGGTCCGTCGGGATACGGTAAGAGTACATTGTCTAAAATATTAGCAGGCTACGTAAAACCGGCAGCTGGCGAGGTATTGCTTGATGGCAAGGAACTGCCGGAAGAAGGCTATAGCCCGGTTCAATTAATTTATCAACATCCGGAAAAGGCAATAAATCCTTTGTGGCGCATGAAAGATATCTTAAACGAAGGCTGGGTGCCGGACGAACGTACACTTGATGCCATGGGTATCGAACAGGGCTGGCTTGAGCGATGGCCAGCTGAATTATCAGGTGGTGAAATGCAGCGCTTCTGCATTGCTAGGGTACTTGGACCTAAGACGAGATTTTTAATCGCCGATGAAATGAGTACCATGCTTGATGTGATTACACAGGCTCAAATATGGGAACTGATGATTCGTATTGTTGAAGAACGCCGCATGGGGTTGATTGTGGTTACTCATAATGAAGCACTGGCACAAAAAGTATGCACACGTATTATTTCTTTGCCGGAGTTAAATAAGCTCTAACCTCTATAAGGTGGTTCTCCTGCAAACAAAGGAGAGATGAAAATGTTCAAATCGGAACCAGTTTATGATGCCTGGGTGAAGGATACAACAGGTGAAAACGAAATGGAAGAAAGACATCGTCCCGGTTGGCAAGCTGTGATTGACGAGATGAGAGAACAGCAGCTGACGGAAGCCAATGTTTTGGACTTCGGCTGCAATCAGGGCGGGTTCCTGCGGTATTTATATGAGAATAAATCATTTAAAAAGGCAACAGGCATTGATCTTGGAGCCCAATCGATCGCCATTGCTGAAAAACGCCGTGGTGAATTTCCTGTCAGCTATGCTGTGACCGGGTCACCTGAAAAGCTTGGCGAACGGTTTGATGTCGCTTTTAGCTTATCAGTGATTTATTTGATTGATGATCTGGCAGAGCATGCTGCCAAGATCAGGCTTTCGCTCAAACCGGGCGGCGTGTATTACGCGACGTATACGGATTATCATGACAATCCGAGTGCGGCTTATTTTTTGCAGGCCATTTCGCAAGCTAGTGTGTTGAAACCCTATCTGCATACGATTGATACGATTGCAGGAGCTTTCTTTGCGGCAGGATTTCAGGTCAGCATCAAAAAAATGATTCCTGCGGATTTTGTTGAACTGCTGCCACAGCATAAATATATTTTGTGTAATGAAGATTACATAAAGGCCAAGTACGAATCAACCTACCTATTCCGTTTTGTTCGCCCGAATTTGACGGAGGGAGCTCAAGAGGTGACGCTCGTGAGTGACTCAAATGCCGAAGTTTGAATGTTAGCATTTGATATTGCGAAGGTTTGCCTTGGTACCAAGAATATGTTCATAGTTTCAACAGCACAACGCCCAACAAGTATTATAGAATGCATTACTGTTCATAAAAAATCAACTCGACAAATGTAATTTAAAGTAAAATGCTCTACCTTTAGTGGTAGGGCATTTCTTTGTTTAATTTCCCATGAATTTGACTATGATTTTTTGGAAAACTAAAAATAAAATCAAAGGAGGTTGATACGCATGGAAAGAAAAACATCTAAACGAAAAATGGTTCGTGGAAAATATAAAAGATATGTCGCTGCTTTAGCCGGTGCTGCTATCATGACAGGTGCTGCAGGTGCTGCACTTCCTGCTACAACATTTGCTGCTGCAAATCCTAATATTCAGCCTATCAAAATAGCACAAACAGTAACCGACACATCCAAGGCAAGTGCCACCTATGATACCAGATATGATAATAATGGTTCGAGATATAGCACAAAATATAATAGCGGTTCTAGTTATGATACCCGGTATAATGGCAATCGTAATCATAATGTTACTAGAGCAAGCAATAATGCCACTTACGCTCCCCGACATAATACGAGTGCCAGTTATGATACCCGAGATAATAGTGTTACTCATAAAAATAGTTCTACTAGAGGCACTTACGCTAGTGCTAGCTATGACACCCGTTACGATGGCAATGGAAGTAAATATGATACGAGATATCACAACAGAGACGGTAAATATGACACCCGGTATAATCATAGAAATGGCCATTATGAATATAGCAATTACCAGTCCAGCCCTGTAAATTTTGTTAAAGATTATGCATCCAGATACGGATTTGACGCAAGTCGTGATACATTTTCTCTTCTAGATCAATCGCGTAATCATGCCACAGTCCAAGTTATCAAACAGGATACCAATCAGCGCTTTAAAATAGATCTTGCAAGAAACCAAAACGGTGATTGGAATATTACTGGAGTACGTCAAACAGGCAATGCTTACGCAGGAACGTATCGTTAAGATGGACATTTCCCCTTTAATATCATAAATGTTATACAACCCCGCAGGGAAATATTGTTCATGAAAAATAAACTTGGTAATTGTGATTGATATAAAGTTAAAGGGCTGCTTCAATAAGAATGAAAGCAGCCCTTTTTTTCGTGTGCTTTGGCAATCAAAGAGATTTTTGCAGGTGTAAATGTTGTCAAGTTCATTCGGAATGGTTACTATTATTTTAAGGCAGTACGAATCACCGCTTATATGACTCGGCCAAAAGGGATAAGCACAATCCTTCAGCCGTTCATAGATGGTTATTACGAGGTGAATTTATGATGACTCTTGGTAAACTCGCTAAAAAATATATTTTGATGGCTATTGGCTGTCTTTCATTGGCTCTTGGTATTCTGGGGATTTTTCTTCCGCTGCTGCCAACGGTGCCATTTCTTTTACTCACTGCTTATTGCTTTGCGCGCAGTTCCGACCGTCTGTATCATTGGCTGATACACCATAAAACGTTTGGCAGCCATATTTATCATTATCAAACTTACCGGGCCATTAAGAGAAAGACGAAGGTTATAGCGATATCCGTTCTGTGGGGATCAATGGGCCTTTCCATGATTTTGCTGTCTAACCTTTATATTGGCTTTTTCTTATTCTTTTTAGGGATAGGCGTGACTTTTTATATTCTCTCATTACAGACTTTAAAATAACAATCATTTGGCAGTAATCAGCAGTTTGTAAAAAAGTTAGTAAATTACGAATCGGGGTAATATATATTTGGTCAGGTCTGCCATATGAAAAGTTGCTTCTGGCTAAGATAGTGTACTTATTTAATTGTATATGAGAGATAAAGGTAAAATCCCTACCTCATATGAGGTAGGGATTTTATTGTACAAAAACAAGTTAAGTTCAATGAGATCATTATGATCAAACATGAGCAAGCCATTCTGTTGGCAGGCTACTTTGACTCTCACACCGTACTCACACGGTTTCATGCTTTCTCACACCGTACTCACAGCATTTTTGTTATGATAATTATTACTAAATCAATCGTTTGATTATGAGGTAAAGAGATAAATGCATCTAATTTTTAGCACAAATTGCAGATTAGTCGCTGATCTTTCGCATGTGATGGAGTGGTAGTACTCTCAGCATCATAGCGTTTCTATCATATAGTACGGAATAGTTAAAATGCTTTACTTGACGCGTAGCGGCGACAAAACCGTTGGGATTGCCTATCGGCAGGAAAACGGAAGCTGCAGCGATCAAATAGGCTGAATGGAACATAGGGAGAATATCTAAATGATAAATGTTCTGATTTATTTACCTTGGAGGCATTGGCGCTGCGGCCAGATTACAGATGGATTTCAGGCTGTGATGAGGCTATTAAAGCAGATTGAAAAGGCGGTGGCTATTTAATGCTTGGGTTGTTTCGGGAATCAGGCTGTGAACTGGGAATTGATTTAGGAACCGCTAATATGCTGGTCTACAGCAAAGGACAGGGGATTGTTTTGCAGGAACCTTCGGTGGTTGCGGTGCTTCAGCATACTGGTGAAGTGTTGGCATTAGGAGAAGAAGCCAGGGCTATGCTGGGCCGGACTCCGGGTGATATCATGGCACTGCGGCCATTAAAAAACGGAGTTATTGCTGATCTTGACGTTACTCAGCAAATGTTAGAATTCTTTATTCGCAAGGCTGTTTCTTCCCGTTTTTATAGGAAACCGCGGGTGGTTATCAGTGTTCCCTCGATCAATACTGAGGTGGAGAAAAGGGCTGTGGTGTCGGCAGCTACACAGGCCGGAGCCCAGGAAGTATATCTAATTGAGGATGTTATGGCGGCGGCTATCGGCGCAGGTCTGGCTGTGGAGGAACCCTCAGGCAATATGGTCGTTGATATTGGTGGTGGCACAACCGATGTGGCGGTCATTTCACTGGGCGGTATTGTCAGGAGCCAGGCAATCCGTATTGGCGGCGTTGAAATGGATGAAGCGATCAGCCAGTATGTAAAAAAAACACATAGTCTCATTATCGGCGAGCAGACAGCGGAGGCTGTTAAGATTGCGCTTGGTTCAACCGTTGCGGTATCGGGAGATAAAGCACAATTGGAGATTCGAGGGCGAAATATATTGACTGGGCTGCCCAGGGCGCTGGTTCTTTCGGAAAGGGAGGTACGCCTTGCTTTGACTGAACCGATCACAGCCATTGTTGAAGTAATTAAAAGTACGCTGGAACGCACACCTCCTGAACTGGTTGCCGATATCATCGATAATGGCATGGTTCTGACCGGTGGTGGTGCTTTGCTGCGGGGGCTGGATGAGTTGCTGGTTCAGGAAACCGGGATAACAGTGCGCATAGCGGATGAGCCTCTTACTTGTGTGGCGCGTGGAGCCGGAAAAGTATTGGGTAATCTCAAGAACCTGCGCCCGATGCCGCACTTCAGATGACGAATTTCATAGGAGCGATTTGAGAGAGAGGAGGGCGATTTTGTGCGTTTATGTATGCCATGTACAGATAGGCCAGGATTGCTGCTGGATATCTCGCAAGCTTTAGTGAATTGGGACTGTAACATCGTATCTGTCGAAATGGACAAGGGTGAACTTTATTTGGAGTGCCAAATTGCTTTTGAAGAACAAAAGCCGCAGATTATGCAAAAATTACAGCAAGTGGATGGAATCCACAAAGTGATCGAAGTTTCCTATATACCATCGAAAGAACGAGCCAAACAGCTTGAGACTGTCCTAACTTCCATTCAGGATGGTGTGCTGGCTGTGAATGCCTTATCGATATTAAAACAATGCAATAAAGTGGCTGCAAATATCCTAAAGCTGAAGGAGAATAGCCTGGGACAACCATTATCAGCGTATTTGCTAGATTGCCTCCTCATTTCGCGGACGTTGCGGGAAGGCTGTTCCTTTCGCAACCGGGAGGTTTTTCTTGAAAGCATCGGCAGTTATTGTGTGGTTAGCACTCGCCCTTTGCGTAACGAACGCCATAAAATTGTCGGAGCTGTTGTGATGATTCGCGATAGCCGGGATATTCGGGGGCTTGTTCAGAAAATGCTGGCTCACACGCCGGTTACTTTTATGGATATAGCTTTCATTAGTCCTACAATGGAAAAGGTTATTGAACAGGCGCGGCACTATGCGGCAAGTTCTAATGCCGTACTCATTTGTGGCGAGATGGGAACTGGCAAGGAGCTTTTTGCCAGAGCGTTGCATAGCGCTTCTCCACGGGCTAGAATGACCTTTTTATCAGTTAACTGCGCAACTACTCCTGAAACCCTGTTGGAAAGCGAATTGTTCGGTTATGAAGAAGGCCCATTTACTGACAATCTCAGAGGAGGAAAACCCGGTCTGTTTGAATTAGCCAATGGTGGTACGCTGTTTCTGGATGAAATCGGGGAAGTGTCGATGCAGCTTCAGGCTAAAATTCTGCGTGTTCTGCAGGAAAGGCGAGTTCGTCGCCTGGGGAGTTCCCATGAATTGCCTGTAGATGTCCGGGTAGTTGCGGCTACTCACCGCGACCTTGAGGATATGGTAAAACGCCAGCTATTCACAAAAGAGCTTTATTACCGGCTAAATGTCGTGCCTCCTCTTTTTTTGCCAGCTTTGCGCAATCGTGTTGAGGATATCTCATTCTTGGCCGAATACTTTCTTAAGCGGTCTATTGCTAATCTAAATATCCCGGCGAGGCGCTTTTCTTCAGAGGCCATGGAAAAACTACAGACTTACTCATGGCCGGGTAATGTACGCGAGTTGGAAAACATTATTGAGCAGGCAATCCATTTGCTGGACGGTTCGGAAATTCAGCCTCAGCATATTCAGATAGGGAAGAAGACTTCGCTGGTCAATCTAGATCAGAACCAATTTGCAGCCTATCAGACACTGGAGGAGCAGTTGGGTGAGATAGAACGGAATATATTACGGGCGACTATGAAAGAATTTCGGTCCTCTCGGGAAGCCGGTGCTGTATTGGGACTGTCCCATACCGCGGTTCTACGGAAACTTAAAAAGCATGGTTTACGGTTTGTCGGTTATTGAAGCAGTAGAAGTCTTTGTGACAAAAACATTACTAAAAGGCCTCTACCATCAAATCCGGTTTCTCTGTTTGACACGCACCTATACAACTGAGTGAAGGCGAAGGTGAGAGCTTCAAAACGGAATATATAATCATTAAGGCCATTGCAAAATATTGCAATGGCCTGACCGTGTTCCATTTATAGATCGAAATGACCGTTGGCTTCAGGCTGAAAAAGAACTTTTACCACTTTTAACGAAGCGATTCCTCCGGGAATTGCCCATTCAACCCTATCGTTTTCCCGGTACCCTAAAATAGCCATGCCGATCGGTGCCAGCACCGAAATCCTTCCTTCCAACATATCAGCTTCATCTGGGTAAGACAGTGTAAAGATCAGTTCTTCTTCGCAATTCAAATCTCTCAGCAGTACTTGCGACCTCATCGTAATTACATCGGAGGGAATATCCTGCGATTCTGTGATAACAGCCCGTTTTAGTTCGGACTTTAGTTCTTCCAGGTGCATCTTACTGCCTGGTGTAAATTCTTCTTCGAGCTGAATTAACTTTTCTAGTCTCTCTTGATCGGTGCGGGTAATAACAATAGCTCTTGACAATCTTATAGCTCCCCTTTCTTACAAACTCAGTAGAAGTAAAGCGACTATCTTGCAGTGCACAGATACTCGCATGATGCTTATAAAAGAATCGGGTAAATCTTTATTGATTATTTATTTTGGGCAGAAAACAAGAGTCAGACCCTGGCGTTTTGTCACAGGATTGTGATTTTGCTTGTGTGTTGATATACTAAAAACAGCTAAGGATGTTCAGAAATTGGCGATGAAACGATGCTATGCTGAATTTATCAGTGTACGATGATTATCATACAAGAAATTAGATTCTTCTTGCCAGTCGGAAAGCTATCCTCTGCGACATGAGGTTCAGTGTGTCTGCCAAGGGGACTAACAGGAATTTTATCATTGCGGGGATTTTAGCAGATTTTTTGATCTTGTCAGCTAAGTAAGCCAAATATCCGAGCTTTGCCGAAACAAGTATCGCATTCACTCCGGCCTCTTCTAGGCGTCTGGTTATAGCCTTTAGTTCAATGACACTCACATCGACAGTTCTAACGATGATAGGATAGGCTTGGTCAATTTGCTGTCTAATACCCTGAATAATTAACAGGAGGAATCTCAGCCTATTTTCGAGATTGCCACCAAATTCATCGACTCTCTTATTGATACGGGGTGATAGAAATTGCCCAACTAAATCATCATGGGTAGCATGTACTTCGACAAAGTCAACACCAGCATCCCAGCATCTTCGGGCTGCATCCACAAACTTTTGAATCATCTCATAAACTTCTTTAGTGGTAAGGTTATTTGGGTTCTCCCAATATTTCCGGCAAGGAATAGGAGCTGAGAAAACAGGCTGAACCGCGGTGGGAAAAGGGTTGGTTTCGCTATCCGCATAGTGAAGTCTTGCAGAGACTTTAGCGCCATATTTATGACACTCATCCACCAATTTTTTACATTCGGCAACATGCTCATCAGACCACAAAGCAAGCTGATTGACGATAGTCTTTCCAAATGGAGCAACAGAAGCTGCCTCGACGGTAATAAAATCAGATCCACCTTTTGCCTTTGAGACATAATAATCAATTAAAAGTTGAGATAGGTTACTTTCTTGACTTGCATGATTTATTCCCATTGGCAGGCGCTCCTTTCATTCAATCATAGGGTGGATTTTTAGGCATTTCGTTCATTGAAAGTTATTATAACAAAAATGCTGTGAGTCCTGTGTGAGAATGAACGAAACAGTGTGAGCGCGCTGTGAGGAATATCCCGCGAAAACTGCATTTGTTTAAAGTTCGCATGCGAATGGCTGGTATATCCCTTCAATCCCCAACATGGAAACAAAAGTCAATGAATCGGCGCTTGCTGCGGCTGTTATCCATCCTATTGATGATGGATAACTCTGCTTGTGTCTTGACGCCGTCTGATGGAAACGTTTTTGTTCACTTGAGAAATCTAAAACAGAAAAGGATTTAAGTCATGATGAAGCGCATCACTAAAAGTAGGATAGAATCTATGATAACAGAGAAACGAGATAGCGGTATAAAATCTATCATCTATCGTGCGGGTGTTATGTTTGTTTTTATAATCGCTGCTTCCGGTACGGGGTATTTTTTTCGTGCGGTGGGATTATTGGAAACCAATATTGCTATTGTATACCTTTTGGCCGTTTTATTAACAGCTCGTTTTACGGACGGATATGTTTTCGGTATCCTGGCCTCCTTGCTTGCAGCATTCCTCTTCAATTTTTTATTTGTGGATCCATTCTTCACCTTATCTGTAAATGCCCACAGATATATTACCACGTTTATCATTATGACCATTGCAGCGCTGGTCACGAGTACCCTTACCACACATGCCAAACAAAATGCAATAAAAGCCCGTGGAAAAGAAGCCGGAACAAAGATTCTATATACATTGACCAAGCATCTTACAGATGCAGAAGATATTCATGATATTGCAGGAATTGCAACAAATGCCATCAGCAAAATGCTAAACAGTCATGTAGGATGTCTTTGGTTTGATCCGAATGGAAAGTCGGAGCAAAACTTTATTCAGCAGGTTTCTCCTCAACAGCAGATTCGCCGGCAAATACCGGATGTGGACGCACTTCTGCAGCGGATCGAGGGACTGAAAACCGACTACGATATCGGACCTGAGTTTTATGACTGGCCGATCTATGGACGTGAAACGCTGCTCGGGATTATCCGGGTTCCCAAAGACGATGCAAAAGCCATGAATGAATCGCAAATCCGAATGCTGCATGCTACGATTGAAAGTACAGCTCTGGCGATGGATCGCTTTCGTGCCACGCAACAGCGGATAAAATTTAATGAGGAAATCACACAAGAACGTTTTCGTGTAAATTTGCTGCGGTCAATTTCTCATGACTTGCGTACCCCTCTTTCCGGTATTATTGGAACGTCTGAAATGCTGATGAACATGACGGCGAAGGAAGATATGCGGCACTCTCTTGTAGTGGGAATCCATAAGGATGCTAACTGGCTGCATTCTCTAGTTGAAAACATTTTGAGTCTGACCCGTCTGCAAGACGGAAAGTTGGTGCTTAACAAACAGGAGGAAGCTGCCGAAGAGGTCATAGGTGCTGCGATCCGCCATATTTCACGACACTACCCGGAATATGAAATAGCGGTCCATGTACCGGATGAATTACTGCTTGTTCCAATGGATGCAAGATTAATTAGACAGGTGCTTATCAATCTTTTGGACAATGCCGTCAAGCATACAACTCTCCAAGATGAAATCAGTGTTTCAGTGATGAAGGATGCGGAGCAGAACTATGCGGTATTTTCAGTGTGTGACAGCGGTGAGGGCATTGAAGCTTCCGAGTTGCCCAATATTTTTCAGATGTTTTATACGTCACGGGTTAAGCATTCCGATGCCCAGCCCGGCATTGGGCTGGGGCTTCCTATATGCGATGCAGTGGTGAAGGCGCATGGTGGAAGTATAACAGCCCGTAATCGCACGGATGGTCCAGGCGCGGAGTTTATCTTTACGCTGCCATTGGAGGTGAATGACCATGAATTTATATAATGCCTATGTTCTTGCGGTTGAAGACGACAGGCAAATACGAAATTATATCAGTTATTTGCTCAATGCAGAGGGCTTCAGGTACGTTGCTGCAAGTACCGGTGAAGGGGCATTAAGCATATTGGTTTCAGAACCAATCGATCTGATGTTGCTCGATCTGGGACTTCCTGACATTGATGGCATGGAGATTATCAGGAAGGTGCGTGAATGGTCGGACATGCCAATTATTGTTATTTCCGCGCGTGATCAAGATAAGGAAAAGGCAGCTGTGCTGGATTTGGGAGCCGATGATTATTTGACAAAGCCTTTTTCCGCAACAGAGCTTTTTGCCCGAATCCGTGTCGTGCTGCGATATTTATATAAGCAGCGCAGCGGCAATAAAGTGCAGAGTATTCTTCAGGTAGGCGGATTGCAAATTGACCTGGATAAGAGATTGCTTTATGTTGACGGCAATGAAACCCATGTTACACCTATGGAATATAATTTACTGACACTCTTTTTTAAGAATATTGGAAAAGTGCTTACGACAAAGCAAATTTTGAAAGAAATTTGGGGCGTAGGTTATGGTAGTGATACGCAGGCTCTGCGTGCTCTCATGGCAGGGCTCAGACGAAAAATTGAGAAGAATCCGGCAAAACCACGCTATATCCTGACAGAAATAGGGGTCGGTTACCGGCTCGTAGATGAATAAAGCTCTTGCTTTCCGTGAAACAACCTTGAATTGCTTCTCCTGTGCTGGATCGGCAAGTTCAAGGTTTTCTTTTTATCAATGGTGGGATCAGTAATTAAGATAGGCCGAAATCAGCCAAGCGCCAGACTGGTTAGCCCGGCCAAAATAACTATAGCGGCTGCGATACGAAGCTTAGTATCACCTTCGGCTAAAAACCGCGCCCCCATTATTGCGCCGATTAAGATGCTTACTTCTCTTGCGGGGGCCACATAACTTACTGGAGTAAAAACCATAGCCGTGAGAACAAGAATATAGGATAACGGACACAAAACAGCTACCCCAAAAATCGCAAGTCTATTTGTGTTCCATTGATATGTTACCGCTTCACGGTTTTTCATGGCATAGGGGAGCATCAAAAAAGCCTGGCAAACGGTGGTGCCCCAGTACATGAGTAGTGGGGGAACAGCCATGATACTGACGGCATATTTATCCCAAAGGGTATAGCTTGCAATAAAAAAGCCGGTTAAAATGGCAAACAGTATTGCTTGGGGTGCTTTTGTTTCAGTATATTTTGCCGGGTTGCCTAACAGAAGGATGACCCCCATTGCGATAAACGCCGTACCCATTAGTGCGACCCAGGAAGGCTGTTCTCCCAGAAAGAAAACTGCGGCAAGGGTGGAGAGCAGGGGACCTGAGCCGCGAGCCAAAGGATAAATCAGCGAAAGGTCACCAACACTATAGCCTTTATTTAACAGTACAAAGTACCCGATATGCAAAAGCGCGCTTCCAAGCATAAAAAAGACGGAGTCCCAAGTGAATTGGGATTTTGTAATCCATATTGCGCTGATAACGACCGGGATATAGATTACTGATGCAACCGCATTGAACAACCAGACAAAAACGGCACCGCCACAAGCTCGTTTGGATATATAGTTCCAAAAAGCATGAAAAAAGGCCGCACCGAGAAGAAGCAGTAGGGCCAAGCCAGTCAAAATATTCCCCCCTTGTTTCGAAATTAATACGAGAGACAGTATTGATGATTTTTCATCTCTATGTTAGATTTTAGATATAGAATAGTGGATTGTAAAATGAAATGTTTTTGCATTTCCTATAGAATTTTTTTGTAGGTGGTGGGGGACTGGTTGAAAATCCTGGAGCGATCAGAGGCCGGATGACGAGGGCAAGCAAATCATTACCGCTTTCATTGAACAAAAAAACGAGGGATTACTCCCTCGTTTTTTATGTATTCATCTTGAACTTCTTCTGCTAGCTTTCGTATTGAATTTGCCTAATCTGCGTTTGCTAATACATATAGATAATCTCCCGCAATAATACGAGTATCTCCTTTTAAAACTTCAGTAGATAAAACCACTTCAATTTTATTTGTGTACGTTAATATGTCGGAACTCACGCAATTAAATCAATAGTTGTCATTGCGTTCTTTAAATACACAGACTTTATTACGACCGGAATGTTTTGCATAATAAAGAGCTCTATCGGCATAATCGATTAAGGCATTTTTGTCTAATTGGTTATTTTGCAATGATGAAACACCAATTGAAATCGTTACTCTTTTTTTATGTAGTTTGTCGATACCAGGAAATCTGGTGTTTTCGACCCTGATTCTAATACGTTCAGCGATTTCTCTCGCGTTTAATATGGTGGTATTAGGTAAAATTACCGCGAATTCTTCTCCGCCATATCGAGCAACAACCCCATTTTTTCGAACGATTCTATGAATAATGACTCCAAGCTCTCTTAATAATGTATCGCCACATTGGTGGCCTAATGTGTCATTATAAGCTTTGAAGAAGTCCAAATCCATCATAAGAAGAGATACGGGTGTTTTTTTTAGGCGTGATTCTTCAAGAATCTTTGAAAGATAGGATTGAAAAGCGCGATGATTATATAAGCCGGTCATTCCGTCAATGTCTGCTTTTTCCTGTAGATCATTAAGACGAATATGGGCTTTTATTAGATAATCAATAACCCAATCTAGCAAAACTACAGCTATAGGAGTTAATAATAATAAAGGGAAATATACGTTCATAAACTTTGTACTATCGGCAAATGGAGATAATGAATAAACTGATGATACCTTGGAGGTTACGCCTATATAGGAAAGTATTGAAAAAGTGGTGCATGCAGTAGCTATGATGATTAATTTACTGGGACGATGGAGGGGAGAATGAGCTAATTTATACTGTAAGAAACAGGTGATTGGTCCGGCTGCTAAAGCTGTTGGCAGCCAAATTAGCCACGTTAATCCGCCATAGAAAAGAATGCGAACAATCACACTGAAAATTCCAATAGCGAGACTATCTAAGAGACCAAGATAAAGGGCGCACAAGATAATAATTGATAATCTAAGATCAATGATAACCTTGGGGTTAACACTAACTTCTAGCGGGAATAGTGTTGTAATAATAAGCAAACAAGCAAAAAATACTAAACCTGGAGGGTTAAGTTTAGCTTTTGAAGATTTGTGAACATGCTTAATACCAAATCGTGACAAAAATATTGTTGAGAAACTAAATATAACGCCAAGATTAGCAATTAATTCATGTAATGCATGAATTAAATCAAAATTCAAATGAATACCCTCCTTAGAATTTATGACAACAAGCTTATTGTAAATAAAAGACCAGGCTGCACAATCATTTGCAACCTGGCAGTCATAGTTATTAGCGTTAGACCCATAGTTTTGCGTCCTTACCTTTCGATAAGTTTGCCAAATTTATATTTTAATAAGACTAATTTATTTTACGTTATTTCTCTATTATGGAATAAATCCCTGTCAATTGCGAAAAAAATGTTGAAAAATGCCATCTCTGAGGAGTCTGGTTAGACGAATAAATACAATAGAATAATTTAAAGAAGGAAGAACGCAGAGCTATAGTAGAATATTACTTTAATGTAACAGCAAAAGGGTTCTATGGATTTGCTTTGTATAAGAACTTTTAGAATGTTGGCCAATCGCAGATTAAAAATATTTTTTAATCATTAAAGGTAAAATATTTTTCAAAATCACTTTTACGATATTGAGGGGGATTGAGTATTATGATAACAGGGAATGATAAGATCGCTGACGTACTAACAAAATATCCTTATTTAAAAGAAAAATTAATTAATCGATCACCCAAATTCCAAAATCTTAATAATCCTATTATTTTTCGTACAGTTGGCAGGTTTGCCAGAATAGAGGATGTGGCGAAGAATACGGGAGAAAACCTTGACGAACTTTTACAGTTTTTAAATGAGCAGCTTACCGAACAGTAGAATAACTTACATGAGACAGAGTTTTGCATCATTGATGCAGAACTCTGTTTCTTTATAGAGACCACTTCATATAAAAATTGTGCAAAAAAATCATGCGGATCATTTTAAGTACTCTGAGCCTGCAAAAGTAGCAACCGAACTGAATAGGATAGTTGTTTCGCTATAGAAGCTTTCAATGGTAGTCTTCAAATATATTGAATTTAGCTTTAGAGGATGTTCAAGTTAAGAGCAAGAAGTGAAAGCAGGACGACAATAAGTTCAGGCGGTATATTAAACTAATATACCAGTTGTTACTTTGTAGTAGAGGCAAGCCCTAATCGTTTTACCGTTAAGTCTTTAAGATAAATGAGCATGAGACGGCAAGTCTACCATATTATTAAATAAAGATTAGCTGATATGACAAAGGTGAAAGGCGGAGTTAACAGATGTTTGAATATATCATTCAAATTGATTTTGTAGATTGTCCTGGATTAGGTTATGAAATTTTCCGCATTACTGAAAAAAATAATATTGATAAAATTGCGATGGAAGTAATTCCGACGCATGGCATGGTCCTCCAGTTTCAATGCGCTGCTCAAGAGCAGGCTCAATGTTTGGTCGAAGATCTCTCAAACCTTAAAAATATCAAGGCTGTGACATTTCGTACCCAGATGCCCTATCAAGTAAAGGAAATTGAGTTGCGCACTATCCTCAATTCGGTAAGTGAAGGGGTTTTGGCAATTGATAAAGATGGGAAAATATCACACATTAATGAAGTTGCCTGCAAAATATTACATTGTGGATTAGAAGAGTCTATAGGCGTAAACGTGGAAGCTTTAGTGGGTGAAGATCCCCCGATTCTTGATACATTGCGATTTGGCCATATTTATCGATTAAAGGAACGAACGATAAAAAGAAATGGAAGAACTCTGCAATTTTTATCCAGTAATATTCCAATTAGAAATGATCAAGAACAAATCATCGGAGCTGTATCTACTATTCAAGACTTTCAACAAGTGGAACGCGTGATATTACAGGCCGATAAATCGCGCCGCTTCATCACCTTTGAGGATATCATTCATCAAAGCCGACAAATGGCTCAACTAATTGCATCGGCCCGTACTGTTGCCCGAACTTCATCTACAGTGTTATTGCGAGGCGAAAGTGGAACAGGCAAAGAGTTGTTTGCAACCGCTATTCATGCAGGGGGAGCAAGGTGCAAAAAGCCATTTATTCCGATAAATTGCGCTGCATTAACGGAAAGCTTGTTGGAAAGTGAATTGTTTGGTTATGAAGAAGGGGCATTTACAGGCGCTGCAAAGGGTGGCAAGAAAGGACTTTTTGAGCAGGCACACGGAGGAACTCTTTTTTTAGATGAAATCGGTGATATAACACCGCGATTGCAAGTACGTCTATTGCGAGTTCTGCAGGAAGGAACAGTCCGCAGGGTGGGCGGGACTAAGGATATTTCTATTGATGTACGCGTTATAGCGGCCACACACCGAAATTTGGAAGAAATGATCAGTGCTGGCCAATTCCGGGATGATTTGTATTATCGGCTTAATGTTATCCCAGTTTATATCTTACCTCTGAGAGAAAGACCGGATGACATTCCCTTGCTGTCCCAGCATCTCATCCGAAAAATTTGTAATAAGATCAATAAACCGGAGGTTTATCTAACCAAGGAAAGTGTTGAACTTCTGATAGCACAAAGATGGCCAGGCAATGTACGTCAGCTGGAAAATATGCTAGAACGCTTGATTAACTTAATTGATACCACAGAAATCAGGCCTGAGCATCTTGCTTCTTGGACAGATATCACTGGTCATGTTGCTTTCAAAAGTAGTGGGAATATTTCTAAAAACCAACAAACCATGCTGGTGGAAATTCCACTTGCCGGAGAATGGCCTCAGTTAAAGCAAATTGTTGCTGGTGTTGAAAAAGAAGTCATCACCCGAGTTTTACAACACCATCCATCTTCCAGATTAGCAGGACAAATTTTGGGGGTGTCCAACACGACAATATTAAATAAAATCCATCAATACAAAATTTGATCACAATGATCTTCTAAACTTTGCTATTGGCATGAATATTGCAATTTATCGAAGTAGTAACTTTTCAAAAAAGGGGCGAAAAGAATGAATTCAGAAAGCAGTGAAATGAAGCGAGGTTTGAAGAATCGTCATATCCAGATGATTGCTCTGGGGGGAGCAATTGGTACAGGGTTATTTTACGGTTCAGCACAAACCATTCAATTAGTAGGGCCGGGTATTACGCTCTCTTATATCATTGGTGGGATCGTTATCTTTATGATTATGAGAATGCTTGGTGAAATGGCGGTAGAGGAGCCGGTCTCTGGTTCTTTCAGTTATTATGCCTATAAATATTGGGGTGAATTTCCGGGCTTTTTATCTGGCTGGAATTACTGGTTTAATTACATAATCGTAAGTATGGCTGAATTAACGGCAGTAGGAATTTATATAAATTATTGGTGGCCAGATATACCCCATTGGGTATCTGCTTTGGTGTTTCTAGTATTAATCACCTTAATAAACCTCATTGAAGTAAAAATGTATGGCGAGCTGGAATTCTGGTTTGCTATTGTTAAAGTAGTTGCCATCGTGGGTATGATCATTTTGGGAATGCTGATGATTTTTACGGGGATCGGTGTAGGTGGTAAAGCGATCGGGTTCGAGAATCTTTGGATACATGGCGGTTTTATGCCCAACGGGGTGTGGGGTTTACTGCTTTCTTTGGTTATTGTCATGTTTTCCTTTGGTGGAATTGAATTGATTGGTATTACGGCAGGTGAAGCCGATAACCCCAAAAAGTCAATTGCTCAGGCTATTAATCAAGTCATGTGGCGAATTCTCATCTTCTATGTGGGTGCACTCACTGTTATGATGATTATTTATCCGTGGAATAAGATTGGATTAGATGGGAGTCCATTTGTACAGATTTTTTCAAAAATGGGTATTCCGGCAGCTGCAACTATCTTGAATATTGTGGTTCTGACTGCCGCACTGTCAGTCTATAATAGTGGTATTTATAGTAATGCCCGCATGCTGTATGGGTTGGCACAGCAGGGGAATGCTCCTAAAGTCTTTGCCAAGTTAAATACTCGTGGTGTTCCGGTAGTCGGTGTTCTTGTGTCCTCTGCCTGTACGCTGGTTGCGGTTGTACTAAACTATTTAGTCCCTGGGAAAGTATTTATGTATTTAATTGCAGTAGCCGTATTGGCAGCAATTATTAGCTGGATTGTGATTATAATTGCTAACCTTAAATTCCGAGCTGCCAAAGGGGCAGATGTGGCTAAGCTTGACTTTAAAGTGCCTTGGCATCCATATTCAAACTACGTTTGTCTGGCTTTCATGATCATGATTGTAGGCTTAATGCTGCAAATCGATGATATGAAATTATCGGTTTATATTATGCCGTTGTGGCTGGTTATTTTGTGGACCGCCTTCAAATTGAAAAAGAACTGTGTCAATGACAAGACAATAAAAGCTTAGTTCCTGTCGTTGAGGGATTAATGTTTTTTTGACTATAAAATTAGCGAAATGCCAATAGTTTCATTCATAAAGCAAAGAGACTGCCTATTGATTTTTGGGCAGTCTCTTTGCTTTATGATCTATATTGATAAATTTTCTTTTCATGTTGATAAGAAAATTTATCAATTGAATTTATCAGAGCAATCCATAACATTCGTTTCGCTGTGATTGGTCAATTGGCATGATACTTGCAGTATATACGTGCAAGAACTTATTTGCAAGAAGAATGCGTAAAGAAAATTGATCATTAAAGTGGATGTAATCACTTTAAAATATTAATGACTTGGAGGAATTTGTTATGGCAGTTAAGTACATTCCAGAACCTTTTAGAATTAAAATGGTGGAACCTATCAAAATGCTCACTAGAGAAGAAAGAGAACAAAAAATCAAAGCAGCAAAATACAATTTATTTAATCTTGCGGGGCAAGATGTTTACATTGATCTTTTAACCGACTCTGGAACCAACGCCATGTCTGATCAAATGTGGGCTGGTATTATAAGAGGCGATGAAGCCTATGCCGGTTCAGCCAGTTATTATAAACTGGTTGAAGCTGGAAAAGATATTTTCAATTACGATTTTATTCAGCCAGTTCATCAAGGCCGGGCAGCTGAAAAAGTTCTTTTTGGTACAATGCTTGGCCCAGGTAAAGTTGCCATTTCGAATATGTTTTTTGATACTACAAGAGCTCATGTTGAACTTTGCGGCGCACGTGCGATTGATTGTGTTGTTGAAGAAGCGAAAGACCCTAGTAAGAGAGGCCCATTCAAAGGCAATATGAATGTTGAAAAAATGGAGAAAATTATCCTGGAGCATGGTGCGGATCATGTTGGGCTGATTGTTATGACCATTACCAACAACTCTGCTGGTGGTCAGCCTGTATCTGTACAGAATATTCGCGCTGTAGCTGACGTTTGTAAGAAATATCATATTCCGCTGAATATAGATGCTGCCCGTTATGCTGAAAATGCATATTTTATCAAACTGCGCGAAGAAGAGTTTAAGCAGAAATCAATCAAAGAAATCATCAGGGCGATTTTTGATTGCGGCGATATGTTTACTATGTCGGCTAAAAAGGACACGATCGTCAATATGGGTGGATTAATAGGAGTTAAAGATGCAAATTCTCCATTGATTCTGCCAATCAAAGCTCGTTGTATTTCCTTTGAGGGCTTTACAACCTATGGCGGGCTTTCCGGAAGAGATCTGGAGGCTTTAGCCATCGGTCTCTACGAGGGGCTTGATGAAAATTACCTGAGATACCGTATTGGTCAAATGGAATATTTGGCAGCTCGCTTAGATGATGCAGGTATCGTCTATCAAGCACCAGTTGGCGGCCACGGTGTGTTTGTTGATGCAAAGGCAATGTATCCACAACTTCCTTATTATGAGTTCCCAGGCCAAGTACTGGCTATTGAACTGTATAAGGAAGCAGGGATTCGCGCATGCGATATCGGTTCCTATATGTTAGGCAATGATCCTGATACCAAAGAACAGCTTCATGCTGATTTTGAGTTTACTCGCCTTGCTATTCCACGTCGTGTTTATACTCAAAGTCATTTTGATATCATGGCAGATGCGCTTATTGCTATCAAAGAAAGAGCTCATGAGATTAAGCGAGGCTACAAAATTATCTGGGAACCGCCAATACTCCGGCACTTCCAAGCCGAGCTTGCCCCTATCGAAGAATAGCAAGCTCAATAAGTATCCAGTTAGTCACGCGATGCTCAACGGCTATTAAATTCATTGGGAGGATCATTCTATGAAGGAAGTTGTTCATACTGAAGAAGCGCCACACGCGATTGGACCCTATTCTCAAGCAATCAAAGCAAACGGATTCTTGTTTATTTCTGGTCAGTTACCTGTCAATATGGAGAACGGAACTATTGTTGATGGGGGGATTGAGGCGCAGACACATCAGTGTCTGAAACATATAAAAGCTGTTTTGAGCTGCGCTGGCAGTTCAATTGATGATGTAGTAAAAACCACTGTTTACTTAAAAGATATGAATGACTTTGCAGGAATGAATGGGGTTTATACCACTTATTTCACGCAGCAATATCCGGCGAGAGCGTGCGTGCAGGTTGCTAAGCTTCCTAAAGATGCGATGGTAGAAATTGAAGTCATAGCAGTAAGTAGATAGTCTAGTAGTGTTACACGAACTAAATGATACTGCCATTCTTGTTTTATAGTCATTGAACCAAAGACAAAACCCCCTTGCTTGACTGAAAAAGACAGTCGACAAGGGGGGTTGTTATAGTTAATTATTCGTCTAAATGATAAGGAACAGTTGTTACGATGATTTTTTTCTTTAATATTAAGGACGTTCTCAAAATCCAGCCAGTTTGATTATGGAGAAGACGATGCCACCACTGTTTGGTCTCAAATTCAGGAATAACCACTGTAATGAAGTCTCTTGGACCTTTTTCACGTTCTTTTTTCTCAATAAAATGCAGGAGCGGTTTCATGAGCAGTCGATACGGAGAGTGTAAAACCACGAGTTCAACACCAGGCTGCCATGATTCCCACTTTTCCCTCATTTTGATTGCTGTCTGCTCATCACTGGAGATATGAACTGCAACTACTCGATTGCCGATTACTTTGGCGTATTTTAATGTCTCAAAGACAACACGAGTTGGAGTCGAAACCGGAACAATGACAATATGCTCGCTGGGACCTTCACTAGCAAAGTCTTGAACATCCTCAATTGGCAGGCTGAGTTGTTTAGCGACTGAATTATAGTGACCCCGGATGCTTTTAAATATAAAGATCATGATGGGTATGAACACTAATATAATCCATGCGCCATAAATAAATTTCGTTACAGTAATAATGATGACAACTAAGCCAGTAATCGTTGCACCTATGCCATTCAATAACGCTTTTCCTTGCCAGCCTTTGTTTTTTTCACGGAACCAATGAATGACCATACTGGATTGGGCAATGGTAAAAGAAATAAAAACACCAATTGCATATAAGGAAATCAAATGACCTGTCTCACCTTGGAAAACAATGATTAATATTGCAGCAGCGATTGTAAGCAGAATAATCCCATTGGAATAAGTCAGGCGTTCACCGCGTGTGGCAAGATAACGCGGCATATAGCCATCTTTTGCAACAATTGATAATAAAATTGGAAGCCCGTTATACGCCGTATTGGCAGCTAAATATAGAATAAGCATGGTCGTTATTTGTATGTAATAGTATGCCGGTGACCTGCCGAAAACATTTTCTGTTATTTGTGATAATACTGTCACATCATTTACAGGTAAGATATGATAGTGCATGGTCAAAAAGGTAATGCCTGTAAACATAATTGCCAGTATCCCGGCCATCCAGTAGGTTGTTGAAACTGCATTCTTAGCTTCAGGCTGTTTGAACATAGGGACGCTGTCGGCAATTGCTTCAATACCTGTCATTGAGCTGCATCCGTTAGCGAAAGCCCGTAAGACTAAGAACAAAATGGTCCAATCTAATTGCTGTTTTACTACCGATTCAGCGGGAATAACGGCAATCGGATGGGTGAAGGCTTGGTATATTCCTGTGAGGATAAGTACCAGTATTCCCAGTAGAAAGGCATAGGTGGGAAACACGAAGGCATTCGAGGACTCTCTTACGCCTCTTAAATTAACGACTGTAAGAACAAAAAATAAGACAGTAAGATCAATGATAACTTGATGTCCGCCCAAGAAAGGGAACGCTGATACGATCGCAGCAGTACCGGCTGAAACACTTACAGCAGCCGTTAGAACGTAATCAGCAAATACAGATCCAGCAGCAATCAACGCAGGATATTCACCGAGATTTTGTTTGGCAATGGCATAGGCACCACCACCACTAGGATTTGCTTTAGCCACTTGCACATAAGATAATGCGACTACCGCAAGCAGCAAGAGTATGGATATGGCTACAGGCGCCATATAGCCGTAGGCCAACAAGCCTGGAATAGCAACCAAAGTGAGCATAATCTGCTCAGGTCCATATGCTACTGAAGATAAAGCATCAGAAGAAAAAATAGATAAAGCCTTCCATTTCGGCAATCTTTCGTGGGTCAGTTCGCGATTGTGTAAGGGTCTACCGATAAGTAGTCTTCGAATAAGTTGCATCATTTTTTTACTTCGTTCCCCCAATATAGAATAACAATATCTAATCATACCAAAAACACTAAAAATGTAAAGTTATTCCTAAAAATAATATTTACGAATGTGATTACTATTATTACCGGTAATTATATATCTACAAAGATTTATAGAAACCGATTCATGCAATTTATTACCTTTAGCGAAGTTGAAAATGGTGAAGGGACTAAGGTAGCGCTGTAGCGATACGCTTAGTCCCTTCACCATTTTACATAATCAGGAATTTAGATGTTAGTTATCTACTATCTTGAATTGTAGCAACACTGTTGCTATTGACTAACTCAGTTAAAGGATCATAAGGAGCACCTGTTGGAGTGCCAACTAGTAATGCGATGTCAACTGCATTTTCTGGATTTCCCCATGAGTTGCCTGATATGACAAATATTGCTCTATCAACAACAAATCCACGTGTATTATAAACTACATTATCGACGATATGGCCGGTTGAGTTTGGATTTAAATAGCAAGGCTGCCTGAGTGAATAAAAAATATTGCCTTGGACGATTAGATTCACCACGTTTGATTGTGTTAAAAAGCCACGGTTGACTATCCACCCTGTTGATGGCGGTGCTTGAGGTGGCCCAAAAATCACATTATTTGAAAGCTTATGATTGGTTCCGGCAAACTGAATAAACTCAACTGCATAGGGATTATCACTTGTAATGGTTAAGCCGTCAATCGTTACGCCACTGCCGGTCACAAGGAATGGAATAACAGCTGCTTGCAGTACTATCAATGTACTAGGATATCCTTGTAAAGTAACTCCGGCTTTATTGATGGCAATTGAGGTCACAATCGGATAAGTTCCGCCTAATATGTGGACGGTCCCTGTTGGGGATACAGCCGTTATGCCTTGTTGGATTGTAGCAAATGGGTTGGCTTGCGTACCATTTCCGCCAGTTGCTCCTGCTTGAACATAAACTTCAAATGGGTTCGGCAGGACTGTGCCTGTTGGACCAGTCACGCCAGTAGCTCCAGTCGGACCAATTGCCCCAGTAGCGCCAGTAGGACCAGTAGCTCCGGTTGCGCCAGTTGCCCCGGTGACGCCAGTCGCACCAGTCGCTCCAGTGTCGCCAATTGCTCCAGTTGCGCCGGTTGCACTACCTGCCGGACCGGTATCACCAATAGGACCGGTCGCGCCAGTTGCGCCAGTGAATCCAGTCGCGCCGGTATCGCCGGTGGGGCCAGTTGCCCCAGTTGGACCAGTCTCTCCAGTTGAACTACCTGCCGGACCAGTAGCGCCTGTGACGCCAGTTGCCCCAGTAGCACCAGTTTCACCCGTAGCGCCAGTAAATCCAGTCGGGCCAAGGTCTCCAGTAGGACCAGTTTCACCAGTCACACCAGTAGATCCAGTCGGGCCAAGGTCTCCAGTAGGACCAGTTTCACCAGTCACACCAGTAAACCCGGTCGGGCCAAGGTCTCCAGTAGCGCCAGTTTCACCAGTCACACCAGTAAACCCAGTCGGGCCAACATCTCCAGTAGCGCCAGTTTCACCTGTAACGCCAGTAGATCCAGTCGGGCCAATATCTCCAGTAGGACCAGTTCCACCTGTCACACCAGTAGATCCAGTCGGGCCAATATCTCCAGTAGGACCAGTTCCACCTGTCACTCCAGTAGATCCAGTCGGGCCAACATCTCCAGTAGCGCCAGTTTCACCAGTCACACCAGTAGATCCAGTCGGGCCAAGGTCTCCAGTAGCACCAGTTTCACCCGTAACACCAGTTTCACCCGTAACACCAGTAGATCCAGTCGGGCCAAGGTCTCCAGTAGCACCAGTTTCACCCGTAACACCAGTTTCACCCGTAACACCAGTAGATCCAGTCGGGCCAAGGTCTCCAGTAGCACCAGTTCCACCTGTAACACCAGTAGATCCAGTCGGGCCAAGGTCTCCAGTAGGACCAGTTTCACCAGTCACACCAGTAGATCCGGTCGGGCCAATATCTCCAGTAGGACCAGTTTCACCTGTAACGCCAGTAAACCCGGTCGGGCCAATATCTCCAGTAGGACCAGTTACACCTGTAACACCAGTAGATCCGGTCGGGCCAATATCTCCAGTAGGACCAGTTTCACCTGTAACGCCAGTAAACCCGGTCGGGCCAATATCTCCAGTAGGACCAGTTCCACCTGTCACACCAGTAGATCCAGTCGGGCCAAGGTCTCCAGTGGCACCAGTTTCACCTGTAGCGCCAGTAAAGCCAGTTTCGCCGATGGCACCAGTAGAACCGGTATCACCCGTGACGCCGGTGGCGCCAGTGGCACCAGTATCACCAGTGGTACCAATAGGACCAGTAATTCCGATTTCGCCGGTCACTCCTATTTCAGGTATCTCGCCTAGCACTAATGTTGCTTTGGTTGTTACTGCGGAAGAATAAGTGACATTCGTAGGGGTTTGATTGACTAAACTTAGTGTTATTGGCGCTATATCAACTTGAATAATTGAAAAACCGACAACTTCACCTGTTTTAACTGGTGACTCTCCTGGTAAATCATCACCTTGAGATGACACTATTGAAAAAGCGACACTACTTGATCCAATTGCCGATTGTGTTGCTACCCACCAGTTGATAAAATATCTTCCTGGTTTGCTGATTGTTATTATTCCTGTAAAGGGGTTATAACTTATAAGCCCGGCGCTGAGTACTATCGTTTCAAATATTACGTTGCTTGCCGTGGCAACTGTACCTCCTAATTGCCTCTCCAACTGAAGAGTTAACGTGTCCAATTTTATCCCTCCATTTGGCAAAAAATATTATGTTATATTCTATGTTTCATAACATAATTTGTTAACTATGTTGTAGTTATTTATCACATAGTTTGAGTGCTAGGGTTACTTTGGCTGGAAAGAAGAAAATCCCTTAGCCGACTGATCACTATGGATCTAAGTCGATAAGGGATCATTCCTATACATTAATACAGAAAGCTGCTGGTGATTAACTGTTTAGTTTTTGAATCAGAATCGATGCATTGGCGTTTAGCTGTGTTCCACCCGCTAAAGCTTGTAAAGTCACTGCAGTGGCACTGGTGTGGTTTCTTAAGGTTAATACATCACTAGAAGCAGCAGCAATGATTACCATACCTGGATTAGGCTGAGTTACAGCTCCGGAGCCATAAGTGGCACCGGCAACAGGGAATCCATTCTGATATAGTGTGAATTGATTAGCTTCTACACCAGCTACATTAAACCATATTGCATAGTAGCCGGGAGTGCCGAGTACAATGGCAGCGGTTCCTGTTGTATGGATAATATTTCCAATAATGATTCCGTTATTGCTAAAGGAAATATCACCTTCTACCGCTACAACCTGAGAACTGAGATTGTAAATATATGCAAATGCTGTTGCGCTACTCGATCCTGTAGAGCAAGAAGGGCAAAGAGGCAGGCCGGCAGGGAAACTGTGGTGGCATTTATGGCAGGTGTGTCGTTCTTCAACATTTTCGGCACTGATTACAGAGCTTTTTTCCTTTGACATGATCATCGCTCCTTTGGAAAAACTGTGGCTTACTATATCATACGCACAGTTGCGAATAATGTGACGACATAAGACACTCTTTTAAAGAAATCAGTTTAAATTTTATTTGACTAAGTCAACTAAAATTCATATAATTGAGCTAGTCGTACATGCAGGAGGTTTGATGATGAAACATATCGATCAATCATTGATACATGCTATCCGTAGATTTAATCGCTTTTATACCAATATTCTTGGTCTTTTGGATCAACATATGCTGGACAGTGAATTTTCACTCTCAGAAGCACGGGTCCTGTATGAAATTGGGCATACAGAAAACTGTACTGCCAAAAAGTTAATTGAGGAACTCAGCATTGATCCCGGTTATCTCAGTAGAATCATAAAACGGTTTGAAAAGCATAATTTTATCTATCGAATACAGTCAACTGAAGATGGCAGGCTGTTTTATCTTCATTTGACTGAAACTGGGATAACGATATTAGCACGATTGGATGCTGTTTCTGATCAACAGGTTTATCAAATGGTTGACTCACTTGCAGAGCAAAGCCGGGAAAAACTTGCAGGTAGTATGAAGAATATCGAAACTATTTTGGAAGGGAGTTCGGCTAGCGAAGAAAAGGTAATCATTCGCAGTGAATTAAAAGCAGGCGATGTTGGCTGGCTTATTCATCTTCATGGCTGGATTTATGCAAAGGAATGCGGTTATAACGCAATGTTTGAGGGCTATGTTTGCAAAACCTTCTATGAATTTTTTGAGAAATACAGTCCCGATAAGGACAGATTCTGGTTTGCCGAAGCGGAGGGAGAAATAATTGGTGCCATTGCAGTTGTTGGACAGACTACTGACAAGGCTCAATTGAGATGGTTTATTCTGCATCCTCGTTTTAGAGGGATTGGCCTTGGTCGGACTTTGTTTCAAGAAGCTATCCTGTATTGTAAAAAAAAGGCATATAAGCAGGTCTTTCTCGCGACTACGCAAGATCAGCAAACGGCAATTCAGATGTATTGTAAAGCTGGTTTTCGCAAAGTTGCTGCGCATGAAAGTGATGCTTGGGGGAAGAAGCTGATTGAGGAAATCTATGAACTGGATTTAGCATGATAAAATAAGGGTTAAAGGTTGAGGCTAGAAGCCTACATCCTTTAACCCTTTTAGATTTAATATTGTATGATATATTTTATTGAGTTAACCCGGACTTTTTAACCTCTTCGTGCAAAGTGTACATGAGTTCGGTATCCAGTTGAAGTGCTTGAAGCGGGTAAGGCCGTCCTAAATAGTCATATTTTTGTTGCCCGAGACGGTGGTAAGGCAATAACTCATAGCGAATGTTTGCAAATGGAGCCAGAAAATTGAGTATGGCCGCAATATCGGCTTTGGAGTCATTGAACCCGGGGATGATCGGGGTGCGAACCAAAATATGGAGCTGTGGAAAGGTTTTCCGCAGCTGAATCAAATTGTCTAGGATTAACTCATTTGTCACACCGGTAAACTGCTTATGCTTGACAGAATCCATCGACTTAATGTCATAAATGATGGTCGAATTTAGGTTATCAGCGACTTTGTTGACAGTTTCCCACGCTGCATAACCGCAGGTTTCTATGGTGGCATCAATACGCTGCTTTTTAGCTGCTTTAAGAATTTCTACAACAAATTCGGGCTGCATAAGCGGCTCACCACCACTGATGGTGAGTCCGCCGCCAGAGCGGATATAGAAGGCGCTATCGGCCTGTACCGCATTGATGACTTCTGTAACATTCATCGTTTGACCTATCCGCGAAAGGGCTTTTGAAGGACATTGGTTCGTACATTCGAAGCAGCTGCGACATTTCAGGCGATCGATAAGCAAGGATCCTTCACTAGTTTGACTGATGGTATTCGCGTTACAGGCTGCTTTGCAGCGCAGACAGCCAATACACTTGCTCTGCTTATAGGTTAGCTCCGGCAGCTTGTGCTGTGATTCAGGATTACTGCACCATTGACAGCGTAACGGGCATCCTTTGAGAAAGACGACGGTACGAATGCCAGGACCGTCATGAAGGGAATAACGCTGAATGTTGAAAACCGTGCCGTTTTTACCAGCAAGTGTATTGTTCATAAGCCTTGTCTCCTAAAAGTCTCACGTTATATGGCTGCGTGTTCGGTGCGGGCGATGAGGTCGTCTTGCAGATCAGGGGATAAATCGGTAAAGTAGGCACTGTAGCCGGCAATGCGGACAATAAGGTTTCGATATTTATCAGGCTCTTTTTTAGCAGCCACTAATGTTTCACGATTAATTACGTTAAATTGCAGATGCCATAGCTTCAGGTCGCACCAAGTGCGAATAAACGATACTAATTTTTCAGTGCCTGCTTCACCGGCAACACAAGAAGGGCTTAATTTGACATTTAATAGGCGGGCTGCCCGCTCACGGAAGCCAAAATTTTTCGAAGCATAATTTGATAATAGTACAGCAGTAGGGCCATTTGTGTCGGCTCCTTGAGAGGCGGAAGAACCATCCGACAATGGCGTATAAGCTTTTCTGCCATTAGGGGTTGCACTCACCACCTTGCCGAAAGGCACGTGGGAAGTAAAAGGTACTAAACGGAGATCTAAGTGTACCCCTAACTCCTGCGAATACTTTTTGGTAAACTGCAAGCATTGGCGGTCTAATTCTTTGGCAATTGCATCAGCATAGGGATCATCATTGCCGTATTTTGGTGCGTTGAGCAGCAGTTGACGCACAATTTCATTGCCTCCAAAATTGTGCTGCATCGCGGTAATCAGTTCATCCATAGACAGTTTTTTGTCTTCATAGACTAGCTTTTTAATGGCTGCCAGAGAATCTACTACCGTTCCATAGCCCATGAATTCAAAGTAACCGAGATCAATGCCGCCTTCAATGGTTGGCGTGTGAATATCTTTACAGGTTTTCATGCATAGGTCATGCAGGGCTGACCCCATTGGCCAGGCAAAATGCTTGGCTCTGAGGTTAATGATGACATGCTGTTGAATAAAAGCGTGCTTCAAGAAGTTAATATGCTGAGCTAGATAGGCCTGCCAAAATTCTTCCCAGGTAGCAAAGTGACGGGGATCACCTGTTTCCAGACCAATTTGTTCATCACCATGAAGTTGCATCTTCCCATTATAAAGAGTCATTTCAACGGCAGCTGGAAAGTTAATATAAGCGCAGGGACTGGTATAAGTATCACGGTTGGGCATACGGCATTCAGCGCAGCCGGATACGGCATAATCAAAGGCTTCTTCAAAGCTGGCCCCTTTGGCCAGCAATAAAGGAACAACTTCTTCGTCATTAATTAGCTTGGGAAAACCGGATCCTTCTTTGATGGTTTCGGCAACTTCATAGAGATAGCGTGCCGATACTCGCCCATGAATGCGGGCAGCCAAATCGGGATAATGCAATGGGAATTCGCGTTTTGACTGTAAAAAGAGGTAAGTTAAATCGTTCGTGGCGTCCTGGCCATCTGGGGTCTGCCCACCAATGGTGACTGCTTCCCAATGAGCATAGCCTTCGTTAAATGCGCCGCCAGTAGGAGAAATGTATAGATCAATAAATTGTGCCATAGCCAGCCACATGCATTCCAGCAACTGCAAGGCATGCTCTTCATCCAAGATACCGGCATCAATGTCTTGTTTATAATAGGGATACAGGTATTGGTCCATCCGGCCATTGGAGATGATGGTGCCGGTCTTTTGCTCCATGCGGGAAAACATTTGAGCAAACCACTGAGCCTGCATCGCTTCACGGAAGTTGCGGGCTGGATTTTCAGGTACCCACCGGCAAACTCCGGCAATGTCAAGAAGCTCTGCTTTGCGAGCTGGATTGGTTTCTTTTTCGGCTAATGTTTCGGCTAGTTGAGCATGTCTATTGGCCCACAGGACAATAGCATCACAGACAATCACCACAGCTTGGAGAAAAGGCGCCTTTTCCATGCTATCAACAGGACTGAATGGATCTAAAGTGGCGAGCTTTTCTTCTGCTTCTGCTTTAATGCCTTTGAAACCACGTTTTAATACTTTATCATAATCGTGGACCCACTGGATCGAAGAGCGGAAAGAAGCTGTTTCATTCACGATAAAACGGGACTTCAGGGGGTCTTTTGGATCATAGGTATACTTCAAGGTCTCTTGCGGTAAAGCCTGAGTTAGGTTTTCGTGAAAGGTTTTTCCTTGCCAATAAGGAGCGATTTCTTCAATGACAATACGAGCATCGGCCTCGGTGATATTAAAAGGAGATTCAATACGATTTGGCATTTGTTCAATAGCCAAGCCCAGGAAATCTCCATCCAACTCAGGATAAAGTATGCCATAGCGGCCTTGTGGCCCGGATCGGCCCACCAATAATTGATGATCATCAATATAGACCGTGATATTTTCAGCAATATGTTTCAGTGCTTTAGACCAGCGTAGAATAAGTGGCTGCCCTTCGGTTTGGCGGAATGATTCGGTAAAATATTTAGCGCGCTCAACATCAATACGCGGCCGGGTTTCCTTGAAAGAGTTTAAAATAGCGTTGGTTCTGGAACGAGTATGCGCCTGTGCGTTTCCTTGTATCTCGGCGTTAATCCGCTGTTCTTGCGGTGATAATACAATCGCTGACATAGTCTTATCTTCCCTTCCTGTAATATGAAAAATTAACTTTGCCAACCTTCCACAATATCGCTTTCTATAGCTGCTGTGGATTTTGCTTTACGGGTTCCAATCCACCAGGCTGATATGGCGCTCACCAAGCCTGAGAAAGCAACATACGCGCAGATGAGGGCGGGATCCCCATTGTTAAATTTTAATAGTGAGGTGGCAATGATCGGAGTCAGCCCGCTGGCAAATATTCCAGAGAACTGATAGACGAAGGAAATTCCGGTATAGCGATAGCGGGCATCGAATAGTTCGGCGAATAAAGCTGCTTCCGGACCATAGACCGAAGCATAGAGAATGCCAAATGGAATAATAATAGACAGCCAAATTAGGGTAATATCACCGCTGCTGTTGGCAAGCAGCCAGAATGCTGGAAATACCGATAATCCAGTAATAATACTACCAATCCAATAGACTCGAGTCCGGCCAACCTTATCGGATAAGTGGCCAAACAAAGGGATGAACACACACATAACCAGTGCAGCCAGCATAACTCCAAGCAGAGCATCAGTACGGGATATTTTTAGGGTTTGAGTTAAGTAGCTGATCGAGAAGACACCAAAGATATTAAAGAAGACACCATCGATGTATCTAGCTCCCATACCCGCCATGACATTACCCGCAGATTCACGCCACATATCAGCAAAAGGCAGCTTTGATTCCGCTTTCGTATTTTTTTACATTCTGAAAGTCAGGTGTTTCCATGACATTCAGACGAATCCAGGTACCAACTGCTACCAAAACAATACTCAATATAAAGGCCAATCGCCAGCCCCATGCCATAAACTGAGCATCCGTTAATGTATAAGATAATAGCGCTACGACACCTGAAGCCAAGCAAAGGCCAATGGACAAACCAATTTGTGGTAAGCTGGCGTAGAAGCCGCGTTTTTCTTTTGGCGCATATTCAAACGCCATCAGTACAGCGCCACCCCATTCGCCGCCTAACCCAATACCTTGGAAAATACGTAATAACAATAGTAGAATTGGGGCCCAAACACCAATCTGTTCATAGGTTGGCACCAAGCCAATCAGTACTGTGGATATGCCCATAATCATTAACGTTAGCACCAGCATGCTTTTGCGACCAATTTTGTCACCAAAATGTCCGAAGATTACTCCGCCAAGCGGCCGGGTAATAAAACCAACAGCAAAAGTAGCATAAGCCAGTAAGGTTGCTACTAGTGGGTCACTTGCCGGAAAATACAACTTATTAAACACAATACCAGCAACCACTCCGTATAAGAAAAAGTCATACCATTCAATTGTTGCTCCAATCAAACTGGCAGATACTACGCGCTTTACAGCAGAATTATTAAATTCTCCCAAGTTTCTCTCCTCCTCGTATTAAAAAATAAAAAAATCTGAATCCCCTAAGAAGCCACGAATGGCATTCTTTAGGTCTTCAGATTTCTGATCAACCAATTTATTGAATTATTTAGTAGTATAGCAACCGGTTTCGCTAATGTCAATAGATGCTTGAACCAGCCAAAGAAGTCTAACTTTTTTGAAATTTATTCTATGAGAAAAGTTATCTGGATAGCGTTGACAGTTAGTGAGATCGAGATTAATATATAAACATATTGAAGTTTATTTATATATTAACTTACGTAGTGTTAACAAGAAGGATCAAATTTGCATATAATTATATATAAATATAACTATAGATCATAAAAAATATTAAAAGGAGAGAACTAAAAATGAGAAAAATTGAAATCTATGATCCAGCCATGTGCTGTTCAACAGGTATTTGCGGACCAAGTATTGATCAAGAGCTATTGAGAGTGGCTACGGTCATGAATTCTCTTGCCAAGAGAGGAGTTTTCATTACTCGTTACAATCTTTCCAGTGATCCCCAGGCTTTCATTGATAATAAAAAGGTGAATGAGTATCTCATTAAAGAGGAAGTTGAAGTCTTGCCAATTACTCTCGTCGATGGTGAAGTTGTTAAGACAAGAGCATATCCTACAGATGATGAGTTTGCTCAGTGGACAGGATTAGCAAAATCTGAATTTACGGCTGCCTCAGAGTCGAAAGGCTGTGGCTGCTGTGATGGTGGTTGCTGCTAAATCCAAACCTAGGAGGACAATCATGTATCAATCATTTAATCCTGACAATATAACATTAACGAAATATTTGTTTTTTACTGGTAAGGGCGGGGTGGGAAAAACTTCAACAGCTTGTGCTACGGCAATTACTTTAGCCGATCAGAATAAGAAAGTACTGCTCGTCAGCACTGATCCCGCATCAAACTTACAGGATGTCTTTGGTATTGAACTGAATAGTAAGGGAACCCCCATTCAAGAAGTTCCTAATCTAGTAGTTGCCAATTTGAATCCTGAAGAAGCTGCTAAAGAATATCGAGAATCTGTGCTTGCACCTTATAAAGGCAAGCTTCCCCAAAGTGTCCTGAACAATATGGAAGAACAGCTCTCTGGTTCATGCACTGTTGAGATTGCTGCTTTTAATGAATTCTCCACATTTATAACCGATGAAAAAATTCAACAAGAATATGATCATATTCTCTTTGATACTGCACCTACTGGTCATACGCTTCGGATGCTTCAATTGCCATCAGCCTGGAGTCATTTCATCAGCGAAAATACTCATGGCGCCTCTTGTTTAGGGCAATTATCTGGCTTGGAAGATAAGAAGGAACTATACAAGAATGCAGTAAGTACTTTGGCAGATCGCGAATTAACTACATTGATCTTACTTGCTCGACCAGAATTCTCGCCGCTTAGGGAAGCAGAACGAGCATCCAAAGAATTGCAAGAGCTGGCTGTTAATAATCAATTATTAGTTATCAATGGTGTTTTACAGCTTGATATCCAAAATGATAAAGTGGCTGATCAACTCTATGCTAAGCAGCAAAAGGCATTACAAAGCATCCCGAAACATCTACAAGACATCGAGACCTATACTATTCCTCTACGGGCGTATAATATCACCGGGATTAAGAATGTCAGAATGCTGCTTAAAGGCGATTATTTAGAGACACAAAGTCATCCATTAAACAACAAAGAATTACCCAGAGTCAAAGAACTTATTGAGGATCTGTATATAGCGAAAAAAAGAGTAATCTTTACAATGGGAAAAGGAGGCGTTGGTAAAACCACGTTAGCTGCCGCTATTGCTTTGGGCTTAGCAGCAAAAGGGGCTAGAGTGCATCTGACAACGACAGACCCCGCAGATCATCTTAAGTTTGTAGTAGAAGCGGGAGCTGGCATTACGCTCAGCAAAATCGATGAAAAGCAAGAACTGCAAAATTATACAGAAGCTGTGTTAGCAAAAGCCGGAGAAACTATGGCTGAAGAAGATCTCGCTTATGTGGAAGAAGCTCTTCGTTCGCCATGCACCCAAGAAATCGCTGTATTTCGTGCTTTCGCTGAAATTGTAGATAAGGCGGATAACGAGATTGTTGTTATTGATACAGCTCCAACTGGGCATACGTTACTGCTGTTAGATGCGACACAAAGTTATCATCAGGAAATTCAAAAGTCGCACGGAGATATACCAGAATCAGTAAAGAAGCTGCTGCCTAGGTTACGTGATGAACAAGAAACAGAAGTTGTCATTGTAACTCTTCCGGAAGCAACTCCTGTTTATGAAGCAATGAGACTGAAAGCTGATTTGGCACGAGCCGGAATCAATCATAAATGGTGGGTAATTAATTCAAGTCTATTGATGACAAATACTCAGAGTCCTTTGTTAAAGACAAAAGCATTGCATGAAATTCCGTGGATTAATAAAGTTGATGAGTTGTCACAAGGCAGCTGTGCGGTAATTCCTTGGTCTGGTGATGACATAAAAGGCAAGAAATTGCTAGAGTTGATTTAGTTGTTATTAGTTTATTTTTTCTAATAACCCTCTCTAAATATTGGAGATGCTGCCAATAGCCAAGTTACATTGCCATTGACTGGAGGGAAAAGTATGGCGTGTCATAATGAGGACAAAAAGAAAATAACCAGAATTCTATACACTTGTTCAGGCTGTTGTTCTGAAGGTGCCATGAGTGATCTGGTGGGACGCAGACTAAGAGCAGATGGATATGCGCGGTGCGGCAATAGTTGTTTAGCTGGGATTGGTGCAGGGTATCCTCGCTTTTTAAAAGCTGCCCAAGCAGCATCTGAAGTGATCGCCATTGATGGATGTAAATTGGCTTGTGCGAAAACACTGCTAAAAAAAGCTAATATCACTGCAACGTCATATGTTCTTTTAAATATGGGATTCTCAGGAGAACAAGATCAGGAAGCGTTTATTTCCTATGCCTGCCAACGCATTATGGAGCATGCGATTGATTAGGATGACTCTTTCTTCTTACAACATTGTTCAAGATTGAAGAGATATTTAGTAATCAGCCTTGGTATTATTGCCAGGATTAAATAAATCGGTAATGAATATATATAGCTCCAGTTAAGCGGGAGATATGTTTTGATAATATAAATCGTGAAAGGTTCGCCTACAAAAGAATATAACAGAGCTATAAGCGTTTGAACGGTTATAAAGCCTTTCCAGGAAGCATTGTATTGATAAACCATCATATAGGTAATAGGAAGTATTGACCAATCTATTGCTTCTAAATGAGGTGTAAATGGAATGATCTTTACCGTATAGGTCCAGAGGTTTTGAACAGAACCGACCGCGTTTAGTATGGTCGTTACAAACATGACTACCAGGCCATAAAACGAGATTTCGACAATTCTTTTTCGATCAACTATAGACCACCAAAGCACCCAAGGTAAGAGCCAGCACGATAATAGAAACCACCATAGGCCAGTATAGGCTTCGTAAGCTAACCAATATTCATATCTTAATTGCGTATATAATGTATGTGCAGACAATATGCGTTGGAACGCTTCAGGATCAGCCATGTATGTATCCTCCTAATCACAAATCTAAAGCTTCAGGACTGTGCCAAAATAGTACGTAAAGAACAGACAAGATTTGCTGAAGGAAGCGCACGGGTTTCTATTTATTTAATTATTAATAGTCTCCAGTTGTTTATTATGTACCGACTAGAAGTCCATATCCATGCTTTTTAATAGAGCATACAGTCCTAGCAATCAAAGACAGACTCAATCAGAAGGATTGAGTCTGTCTTTGATTGCTATTGAACGAATTAGGCGTGTCAGTACACCCGCTTATTGGAGGATTACCGTTGCACCAGTACCCTCATTACTTTAATAAGATCAGCTTACGTTTTATAACGATCCTTATTCTTAAAGCCTATCTGGTATTAGCTAGAGTGCATAACGAAATAATGAGCTGTGATTTAAAATAAATAAAGGAAAACATTGACAGATTAATCACAGACCTGTATAATGCAATTGATTATCATTATCATATCAAAAAGAGGGCGAGGTTATCTTATACGGAAACTATCGGGAATATTTGCATACTTGGATATTCATCGTGCTCAATTATGAAGATATCGTTATAAAAGTTAAGGTTTGTTAACATTTATTGACATAAAGATGAAATTTAGGATACGATGCAAGTGAAAATCAAACCGAAAACAATCGTAGTTGGTACCGCCACGATTAGTTTGCTGGGTTGATAGAAGAACTTGTATGCTTTTTTGTTATCAAAAAAATATTTGGCAAACTTACTGAAAAGTAAGGACGCAAAGCTATGGGTCTAAAGACTAACAGTCTATGATTGCCAGGTTGCCCTTGAAAAAGGTTCTAACCCGGGCATTCGTCTGGGTTTTTATTATTATTCTCAGAGAATGTTTAGCATGGAAAATAAATATTTTTTGAACTGAATTTGAATTTGTTTTTTGCAGCAGTTCTTATAGGGGGAGAGATAAAAAGATGAAAAAAAATATTATTATTTTACTCATGCTCATTAGTGTAATTCCTTTAGTAGTTTCAAGCGTTATTTCTCATGTTTTATTTACTAAACCGTTAGAAAATGATTATTACGCGGTGAATGCTGGAAAAGTTGAAGTTTTTAAAACTGAGACTCAGTCTTATATCAGCAAGCATATGGAAATTGTTAAGGCGCTCTCGCATACCGCAGCGATCAAGAATTTTGACCTGCCGGCGGCTAAGCAAGAGATTGCGGATGTACAAAAAGTATATACCGATATTGCTATGGCGCTTTCTGATGATAAAGGCAACCAGGTTGTCAGAGGCGATGATGTTAAGCTCGGAAAAGTAGCTGAGCGTGAATTTTATAAAGAAGCTATGAGTGGCAAGGATGAAGTTGCATCTAAGTGGCTTATTAGTACTACAACGGGTAAGCCTATTGTTATACTGGCTACACCTGTCCGCTCTGATAGTGGCAAAATTGTTGGTGTCCTACAGGCAGCTATGAACCTTGACGCCTTTAAAAACTTTGTAGCCCAGAAATCTGTTCATGGTGCTACTGCGTACATATTAGATCAAGAAGGGAAAATTATTGTTCATCCGAATGATCAAATTTCAGCTGAGGCTAAGGATATGAGCAAAGTTCCTTTTGTTCAAAAAGCAATTGCCGGTCAAAGCGGGACCGAAGAAATAGAGGGAGAAAACGGAGTCCGAAAACTTGTTAGTTATGTTTACGATCCGCAAACACATTGGACTATTTGTATGGAAAAAAATTATGAAGACTTTAATGCTGTCACAAAAGATATGCTGATCAGTAACTTTATTGTACTAGCCATCACTATGACTGTCGTTGTCTTCATTAGTATATTCCTATCTAATCGGCTAACCAAGCCGATCACGCAACTGCTTGATGCTACAGAGAAGATTAGAAAGGGCGATCTAAATGTCAAAATTACCAACACAGCTAATGACGAAATTGGCATGCTGGCACAAAATTTTGCTGCCATGATCGCCGGTCTTAGAGGATTGCTTGGTCAAGTTTCAAATTCCGCGCAGGTAGTTTCAGCAGCTTCTCAGCAGTTAACGGCTGGTGCAGAACAGTCAGCGGCTACTGCTGAACAAGTGACAATTGCAATTGATGGGATTGCTGAAAGCGCTGAAAAACAGGTCAACTCAGCCAATGAGACTACAACTTTGGTTACGCAAATTGTTGCTGATATTGAGCAAATTGTCTCAGAATCTGGCATTGTGGCATCTGTGTCTGAAGGGACTGCCGATTTAGCAGCCAAGGGAGGCAACACAATCGAAGAAGCGGTTTCCCAAATGAGTCATATTGAAACCAGTGTTGCAAGTTCGGCTGAAGTCGTGGCAAAGTTAAGTGACCGTTCGATTGAAATTGGTCAAATTATTGACACGATTTCGGGTATTGCCAATCAAACCAACTTACTTGCATTAAATGCAGCAATCGAAGCAGCTCGTGCTGGCGAGCAGGGACGTGGTTTTGCCGTAGTGGCTGATGAAGTGCGCAAACTTGCGGAGCAGTCAGAGAACGCAGCTAAGCAAATTGCCCATCTTATTGGCGAAATACAATCAGACACGGAAAAAGCAGTTGTAGCGATGAATAAAGGCAATGAAGACGTTAAAAAAGGGACTGCCATTGTCAGCGAGGCCGGGCACATGTTTAAGGAAATCATTGCTGTGACGAATCAAGTTTCTGGACAAATGCGTGGTATTTCCGCTTCAATTGAACATATGGCAACAAACAGCCTGAAAATTGAGGCTGCTATCAAAGATATCGATGGCATGAGCCGCGGCAATGCCAATCAGACACTGCAGGTTTCAGCCGCAACCCAGGAACAAGTTGCCTCTGTTGAGGAAATCAAGAAAGCCAGTCAGTCATTAGTGGAAACAGCCAATGAACTGCAAAATTCGGTTAATAAGTTTTCACTATAGGGAAATGCAACTGGTGATTTTGATCGATAAATAGCTGAAAAAAATGGAGTGATGAATAATGTCGAATATCGGTATGCGTATTTTTCCATATATCAATAGACCTCCTAAAGCTTTAATTCAGGCTTTTTCAGGAATACCAGTAGCCAACATAGCGGACAACATGAACCGGATGTCGTGCATGGATGCGAGAATTCGACCAATCAATGATGTTCCGCTGCTTGGGCCGGCATTTACTGTGAAGTCTCGGCCAGGTGATAATCTTATGCTTCACAAGGCGCTTGATCTTGCACAGCCTGGCGATATCATTGTGGTGGATGCTCAAGGCGATTTATCTAATTCCATTATGGGAGAGCTGATGGCGTTGTGGGCTAAGCAAAGAGATATTGGCGGCTTTATTATTGATGGTGCGATTCGTGACATTGGCGCGCTAAGAAAAATGGGCTTGCCTATCTATGCGGCTGGAGTCACACCTGCAGGTCCTTATAAGGATGGTCCTGGAGAACTTAATGTCCCTGTTGCTTGCGGGGGAGTTGTTGTTCATCCTGGTGATATTCTGGTTGGCGATGAAGACGGTATTGTAGTCATCAATCCACGGGATGCTGAATCTTTGCTGGAAAAATCAAAGGCCAAATCTGATCAGGAAAAAAAGGTTATGGAAGATATAGCAAATAAGGCTTGGGATCGTCGCTGGGTTGATCAAGCTCTATTAGAGAGAGGCGTTGTTGTTGTTAAGGAAAATCGCATTTCTTCTCGCACCAACGTCCAGGTACCTGTGTCGGTGATACGCAATGCAACAGAGCATTTTGATGCCGTGGCGGTTAATATAAGCACGGATGGAATATTGCTGCAAACGCAGCATGAATTTGAGGTTGACCGGGTTATTCAACTGATCTTGCCTAAAGAATTAGGTAATGTGAATGTTGTAGCCCGTGTCATTTGGAAACATGGGAATCACATTGGCTGCAATTTTGTAGATATGCCGACTGAGGTGAGAACAGCAGTGGATCAGGCTGTATATTTTCAATTGAGCCAAAATTTAAAGCAAGCATCAGGTGATTTTATTTAAAGGCAAGTAGATCTTTGGTGTAAAACTATTATTTTTCAAAGGGAGGGATTTTGGTGAAGATAGACATTGCTGCAGTGAATAATTGGTTAAGCAAAAGAATGTTTTTAGTAGTGTTGTCAGCATTGCTGCTAGGCTTCTTAATGAAAGTACCAGACGGGCCTGTTATCCGTTCTTTACTGGTTATCTTGTTTGCCTATATGACTTTTGTTACTTCGCTTGGCACAAGTTTGAAAAGCTTTATTCAAGTCATGGGCAAGCCCTGGATTCCCTTGTGGGTGTTACTGCTTATTCATATTGTGACACCATTGAGTGCTTGGTTTTTAGGCCATGTACTGTATGCGGATGCACCACAGATCAAATTGGGTTTGCTCGTGGGAGCTGCTATTCCTGTAGGCGTTACATCTGTGATGTGGACAGCGATTACCCAAGGGAATATACCAATAGCTCTTGTAGCTGTAACACTTGATACACTACTAATCCCAGCGCTGCTGCCAGCTTATTATAAAATGATAGTGGGTCAGGCAGTTATGATCAATTATACGTCCTTAGTGGTTCAGCTGCTGCTGATGGTGACTATTCCAAGCATACTCGGAATGGTGTTTTATGATTGGACAGGCGGTAAAACAGTGAATTTCGCCAAAGGCGTGGGGGGAGTTACCTCTAAGTTAGCCTTATTTGTTGTTATTTTCTTTAACGGTTCTCTTGTAGCTCCTGCTATTCAGTTATCTTGGGATATTGTACAAATGATTGCGGTTGCCTTGATTATGGTAGTCTCTGCTTACGCACTTGGTTATGTCGGCTCTTTAATCATTCCTAATCGCACCCGTGGTATTACCATGGCGATGATTTATAGTGTTGGTATGCGCAATGCCAGTTGTGGACTTGTCATTGCGATTACCTACTTCCCTCCGGAGGTTGCAGTCCCAATTGCTTTATTAATGCTATTTCAGCAGCCCATTGCGGCGACAATTCCTAATATTTTTAAATTCTTTGATGAAAGAAAGATGATGCGTCAACAAACAAGATCGCTGCGATTAGAATAAGTAAACCGCAGTGTTTACGAGGCACTCTCAGCTAATGAGAGTGCCTTTGCTTTTGCACAATCAATCATTTAAAGATAAAAACATTTTTATAACAATAATTTAACAGGAATAAATTTTTATTAATTATTAATATTGATTACTTATAGATAAACAATATATAATTAATAATTATTACTCCCTGGTTTTTGCTTGCGCGATTCATTACAAATGAAGACAATCATGGCTTTTAATTATGAGGTTCATATGTTCATAGTTTATGGTAAAATAAAAATGTGTCAAAAAATGTCGAAATATGTGCAGTGTAAACATGGAAGCAAGTCATGGCGAAGTCAGCGGTTTTGTTTAGCTATTCATTGATGAGGATAGTAAAAGAACTGCTGCAGATGCTTTTTATATACATAAGGTCAGGGTGCTGTTTAAAATTCAGCAGAGAATTTCCAGATGAAATGCTTGATTTGTAATAATATTTTTGGAGGAATATGATGAAATTAACAGTTGGGCGGAAAATAAGCGGCGGTTTTTTGATCGTAATTATGATGGTATTTATCATGAGTATATTTGCTCATTACGAAATTGGAAAAATAAATTCTTCTTATGAAAGCTTGATGGAGAGTAATTTGCTAAAAATTGAACTGGCACAGGGATTTGCGACTGATTTGGCTAACGAGGCAGTAGCCATGCGCAGGTTTAATTTTACTGGTGATTTAACGGATATAGACACTTACAATGACTATCGGCAAAAATCAGATGAAAAATTAGTGCAATTAGCTCAGAATATGCAGCGTGAAGGCGACAAGAAGCTCCTGCAAATCATGAAAACGAATAAGAATGAATATGAAATTATCGCTAATAAATCCATTGAAGCTCGGAAGGTTAATGATCTTGAGCATGTTGGGTTGTATATGCAAGAAGCTGGCAAGCCATATAAAGCTGCCATGCAGGCGTCTGAAGAATTGGTAAAAGCAGTAGGCCTATTTGTTGCCAGCGAGAAGGTTAAACAATCGGATGATGCCAAGAATATTCAATTGGTACTATTGTTTGTCAATATATTGGTAACAATTGTTGCTATTGTCATTGGCTTATTCATTAGTAAATCAATATCAGGACCAATGAAAAATATCACTGTTACAGCAAATGAAATAGCGGCAGGAAATCTCAGACAAGAAAATGTTCTTGTAAAATCATCTGATGAGATTGGTGAAGTGGCTCATTCTTTCAATATCATGAAAGAAAACTTAAAGGAGCTGGTGAAAAAAATAGCTGCAGCAACGGATCATGTTGCCTCAGCGTCAGAGCAATTAACAGCAAGTGCCGAACAGTCTGCCGAAGCGACAAACCAGGTGGCGGTTACCATCAGTGAAGTCGCGGAGGGAGCAGAGAATCAGGCAAGATCGGCTGATGTTGCCTCTAAAGTTGTAGAACGATTATCTGATAATATTCGGCAAGTAGCTCAGAACACTCATGCTGCAACAGGCGTAGCAGATAGGACGGCAACAGCAGCCAAACAAGGTGATACGGCTATTAATGAAGCTATGAGTCAAATGAGTACGATTGAGAATACTGTGTATAGTTCAGCTCAAGTAGTAACAAAATTGGGTGAGCGTTCCAAAGAGATTGGTCAAATTGTTGGCACCATTTCAGCAATCGCAGGGCAGACAAACTTATTGGCACTTAACGCAGCCATTGAGGCTGCTCGTGCTGGTGAGCAAGGTCGAGGATTTGCGGTTGTTGCTGAGGAAGTACGAAAACTAGCAGAACAATCACAAGAGTCTGCGCTGCAGATATCTAATTTAATTAGCGAAATACAGCTTGATACCAATCATGCTGTTCTTGCTATGAATGATGGTGCACGTGAAGTAAAGATTGGCGCAGAGGTTGTTGATCATGCGGGGAGATCCTTCAAGGAGATTGTTACCTTAATAGAGGAAGTATCCTTGCAAATTCGGGAAATTTCAGCTTCTATTCAATTAATGGCTTCTGAAAGCAAAGAAATTGTTGCTTCGGTTTACGATATTGAGAAGATTAGCAAGGCTGCAGCTGAGCATACACAGACTGTTGCGGCTGCTACTGAAGAACAATCAGCTTCAATTCAAGAAATTGCGGCTTCTAGCAAAGTCCTCGCTAGAATGGCTGAAGAGCTTCAGAATTCTGTTGGTCAGTTTAGGATATAAATGTTTTCCCAGGTGAGCATAAGAAAAGAATAATAGATAGCTTTTCTTTCAAAGCTTAGCATTTTTCTCCAAGTTTTTGTCTGATGGTAGACAATCTCAGAGCTTACTTTTGTTGCCGACAAAAGTAAGCTCTCTTTGCAGTAGCGTTGCCAACAGCGAGAGTTCAGAACCAGCTTGAACAAGACTGAAAAATAAAATTTAGTGCTTATGCAATAAATCTAGGCTGTAATCGTCATAAATAGTATGGGAAGTCTTGCTGCGCTTAGCCAGGGGGGAATAGAAATGATATGTCTGACCAAGAAAAGAAACTAATAGCAATTATTGATCATGAGCGCAATACGCTGGTGAAGTTTGTCCGCCGTAAAATTGCTCATATATCGGACATGGATGCCGAAGATATTGTAGCTGATGTCGTGTTTAATGTTTATAACAAAGTAGAAATCCAGCACCATGTCGATCATGTGATTGCTTACATATATCGTTCTGTCAGGAATCGCATTATTGATTATCTCCGAAAACCCCAAGGAGCAGTTTCACTGGATAATATTGATCCTATTACAGGATTGAGTTTATCTGAAAGCATTGCAGATCCGCTTGCGAATATTGAAGACCAACTAGGCAGGAGAGAAGTTCAGGAGCAATTTTATATTGCACTGATGAAATTGGAGCCTAAATATCGCGCCATCTGGGTGGCTACCGAAATGAAAGGATTTACCTTCAAGGAACTGGCGGAAAGATGGGGAGAACCAGTTGGCACCTTACTATCCCGTAAAAAGAGAGCAAAAAGCAAACTGCAGCTATTGTTAAAGGATAAGCTATAAGGGGGATTGGATATGAAATCTCAGAGCAATCAGTGTTTTAAAAAAGGAAAAATAATCGTTATTCATATATTTGCCGGCATGAGTATGGCAATAGCTTTTGGGCTTATTTTCGGCTATTTTGTCATGCTTTTGTGGAATCATTTATTACCTGAAATTTTTGGTCTAAAATCTATTACGTTCTGGCAAGGGGCTGGACTGGTTGTTTTATGCCGATTGCTGTTTGGCAGCCGTAATTACGATACTAAGCATGGGCACCATCCGCAAACAAAGCCTGTTTCCGAGGAAGACGATCACTATGCGGTCTGGTGGCAAACAGAAGGAAAGGAGGCTTTTGAGAAATACACCGAACAAGTTTCACATAAAGAATAAACGATTAGGAGGATATAAAAGAATGATTGATTCGAAGATTATTGATTCATTTCATTTGATGTGGGGGAATTTCCCTGAGCCTGTTTGTTTAATTAACAAAAATCGTGAAATTTTAGCAGTTAATCAAGCTAGCCGGAAAATTGGCAGAGAACCTGGAGTGCGCTGTATTGATTTTGGCACACCTGAACAACACAAAAACTGCCTCGCGAATAAAGCGCTGGCCTCTCAGAAAACGACTTACAGTAAAAGTCAGGCTGGGGATAAAGAGATTATCGGCTATTGGGTGACTGTACCAGGCCATCCTGATATTTATGTACATTTTGGTATCGGAGTAACGATCGATTATAACCAACCCTGTGAAGGCTGTTAAGTAATCCATTGAAGCAGGGAGAATCAGAAATAGGTCAACTTCAGGATTTAATATAAAGAAATTGAAAGTTTCAATAGATTAGTGTTAATACTAATTCTGTTGAAACTTTTTTATTGCGGCATGTTGCTCAGGATACTAGTATGTTTTGATAAAGAATATGATCGATCTCTGGCGATGTATAATGCTGAGTACTTTAGTGTAATATTATTGATATGGACAAGCGTGCTATTAAGCTGTGCGGGTGAAGTTATGTCTTACTGTACTGAACTGCTTATGGAAATGGAGGTTGTGAAGGCAACCTCCATTTCCATACCTGCATTCTTGGAGCGTTTTATTAAGTTTGGTTAGGAGAAAAAAGGAGGTGAACCGATTCTCTCGCAATAGGGAGATCGGATTTTATTGGACCCTGCGTCTATTATATGGAACGTAATTTTGGTCATGGTTTTGGTGTTATTAAATGGATTCTTTGTTGCTGCTGAGTTTGCGATGGTTAAAGTTCGCAGTACACGGATTGATACGCTGCTGCAGGAAGGAAATACTCGTGCAAAATATGCGAAAAGATTAGTTGATCATCTGGATGCCTATTTATCAGCCTGTCAGCTTGGAATCACACTGGCCTCACTAGGATTAGGCTGGATTGGTGAACCGGCCATTGCTAGTCTGCTTGAACCCATATTACTTGATTTGGGCATGTCAGAAGCTATGCTGCATAATGTTGCCTTTGCCATTGCTTTTTCGATTATTACTGCTCTACACATCATTCTTGGCGAGTTGGCACCGAAGTCGCTAGCCATTCAGAAAGCGGATAGTATAACCATTTGGGCCTCAGTGCCGCTTATTGCCTTTTATAAGCTGATGTATCCAGTGATCTGGGTTTTAAATAGTATTGCGAATTGGATTCTGCGATTAATTGGCATTCAAGTGGTGGGTGAGCATGAAGCTGCTCATACTGAGGAAGAAATCCGCATTCTTATGGAAGAAAGTCATCGTCAGGGGTTTATCAATAAGACGGAACTTACTTTTGTTGATAACATTTTTGATTTTGCTGAAAGGCATACCAGTGAAGTGATGATCCCGCGCACCGAAATGGTCTGCTTATATGTACAGGATCCATTTTCCGTAAATCTGGAAAAAGCATTGACTGAGCAACTTACCCGTTATCCGATCTGCGATCCTGATAAAGATAATATTATTGGCTTTGCTCATATTAAAGACTTACTTGCGGCGCTGGCAAAAGGCCAAAGTCCTGCACTGCGAGAAATGGTACGAGAGGTTACAGCTGTTCCGGAGTCAATGCCAATTAGTGACTTACTAAAACTGATGCAAAAAAATAGAGCTCAAATTGCTATCGTGATTGATGAATACGGTGGTACGGCAGGTATGGTGACGGTTGAGGATATATTGGAGGAAATTGTCGGAGAAATTCAGGATGAATTTGACGAAGAAAGACCATTTATTGAAATTCGCGATGACAATGGCCATTCTATTGATGGCCGATTGCTGCTAGAGGAAGTCAATGAGGTACTTGGGCTGAATTTAGATGCGGAAGATGTTGATACTCTCGGCGGCTGGGTATCTGCCCGGGTGGAGATGCCGCCTCATATCGGGCAGCAGATCAACTATGAGAGCTATGACTTTGTTATTGAGGAAGTCGATAATATGCGCATTACCCGGGTATTAATCAGGAAAGTTAACGAGAATGATGCGACTCCGTAGTAATTCGATTGCCATGAAAAAAGTATCAGTAATGCAAATAGGAATTTTTTGTATAAAAAAGTACTAATAGTAAAATAAGTAGACAATAGTAGACAATTTTCAATCTATTTTGTTGTAAAGAAGGAATTTCTATTAAGGAATAAGAAGTAGAAGTAGAACTATCCATCTGGGCTATATACAGACAAACTGGGATTGTGGTACTATTTTTATAGGTTAATAGTCTGGTGACACATATAGACAAATCTTTCCACTAATTTGACTTGATCAAAGATAGTTAAGAAAGGAGTTTTTTAAATATGGGGAAGAAAAGATGTAAGTGTGGTTGTACCCGTTTTGAGAAAGTGGATATTACTCCTGTCGGATGTAATGATCCGCAGCACTTTGTACGGTGCGGCAAATGCGGATTAGTCGTCTTCTCGTCTACTCATATTCAGCCAACTTCTTCGTATTTGCAAAAGGTTTTGGCAAAATGCAGTTTACTAACAGGGTTTGGCTGCAGAAAAGCATAATGATTAAATGATAAGAGACAATACCACTCCATTTTTTAGGTTATACCTGAACATTAGGTGATTTTAAATGAATTTTAACAGCAGGGTTTATGAGATTGTCCGACAGATTCCTGAGGGAAAGGTTGCATCTTATGGACAAGTTGCTTGTATGGCTGGAAGCTGGCGGGCATCCCGGGCGGTTGGTTATGCTTTGCACCGCAATCCATTTCAGCATAAAGTACCTTGTCATAGAGTGGTTTTTAAAGATGGCAGTCTTACAGATAGTTTTGGCTTTGGCGGTAAAGTGCTCCAGCGACAACTGCTCGAAGGAGAGGGTGTTGAGTTCACTGTTGATGGCCGCGTAGATATGAATAAATGTTGCTGGTCTGAGTATTAAACTAAAAAAGAGCCTTGTGGGCTCCTTTTTAGTTTAATGTATTCTTATTTCTGTATTCCAAGCTGGCCTGTTTTAGACTCTGCGTTGTCTAATTGAGGATAAATGACTCCGGATAATATCAAGATTGCCCCGATGAGCCCTTGTAATGAGAGGGTTTCACCGAAAACAAGAAAGGCTAATAAAGCCGCAAAGACCGGCTCTAAGGCAAAAATAAGTCCTGTATTTGTAGAATTTGTATGTTTTTGAGCTACAGTCTGACCGATGAATCCGATAGCACTGCATAATATGCTTAGTGCTAACACAGAGGACCACTCAAGTTGGGTGGCTGGAAATCGGGGAATTTCAAGACAAAAAGCAAGAAGAAGTCCTAATACTCCGGTAAAGCCAAGCTGGGTAATGCCCAGAGCAATAGAGTCAACGCTCTTAGTGAATTTTTCAGTGACAATAATATGCGTTGCATACATGAGTGCACCGGCAATACAGAGTCCATCACCGATATTCATTGTGAGCTGATGATTTAGCGTTAACAAACCGACTCCGATTAAGGCTAAGCCAACCCCCACCAGTAATTGTATTGCAGGTCTTTTCTTTAGTACCAGTGCGGATAGCACCGGAACAAAGATCACGGTAAGACTTACTAAAAAGGCGGCATTCGAGGTTGAGGTTAATTTAATGCCAAACATAATAAAGGTAAAAACGAATAGTAAAATAAAACCTAAGATAAAAGCATAGCGGAGTGTCTTCCAATCCATCTTCAGTAATCGGCGCGGAAAAATAGCAGCAGCTAATAAAAACGCGATCCCAAACCTTAGTGCAATCAAATTATATTCTTGAATTGTAGCCAATCCCATTTTCATAAATAAATAGGATGAGCCCCAGAACATTGTGATAATTAGCAACATGAAATTGGCCTGCTTTTGCATGATTAAACCTCCGGATTTGTTCAGTTGCCGGCAACTGCCTGAGCTGTTATGGTGAGTGCCGAGAACTTAGTTTCTTGGCTAATTTCAAGTATAGAGCTATAATTTAAATTAGAAAAGAGAATGTTTATAATAATTTATATTAAAAGAATTCATGAAAGGATGGATTTAATGCTTGGCAAATATGAGCTGTTTATTGCTGTTGTGGAATCGGGCAGTTTGACTAAAGCAGCTGAATTATTACATATCACCCAGTCGGGGGTTAGTCATGCCATTGCCAGCCTTGAGAGTGAGCTGGGGGTTTCATTACTGACCAGAGATCGTTCAGGAATTACTCTGACAAGCAATGGCGAGCACATGCTGCAATCTATTCGTGAAGTTTTGCAAGCTAATGACCGCATAAAGCAAAAAGTTGCAGCCATCAAAGGTGTTGAAATTGGTACCGTGAGAATTGGTACTTTTACCAGTGTGTCTGCTCAGTGGCTTCCTGGAGTTATCAAAGAATTTCAAAATCGACATCCAGCTATTGAAATAAAGCTAGCCGAAGGCGACTATGATGATATTGAACATTGGATTGCAAATGGGAGCGTGGATTTTGGGTTTGTATCATTGCCCACAGCGAAGAATTTTCATGTGATACCACTGAAAAAGGATAAGCTGCTCTGTATTTTGCCGAAGGAACATCCACTGCAATATCGGGATAAGATTTGTTTTGATCAGATTGAAGAAGAAGCTTTTATTATGACCAAATACGGCAGTACTGATGATATAAGGCGCATGCTAAATGAGAATCATGTAAAGACGAAGGTAAAATATGAAGTTACTGAAGAACAAGCTATCCTGGAAATGGTTCAGCATGGGTTGGGAATTAGTATTCTTCCTGAGATGACCTTATTTCGCAAAACACATAATGTATGTATCGTCGAGTTTGAGAAACCTGTTTATCGCACCATCGGTATTGCTATGAATTCGACCAAGCATATCTCACCAGCTACCCGCAAATTTTTAGATTGTTTGCAGGCATGGCTGAAACAAGAGGAAATATTGCTTGAAGATGTATTAGCTGAAATCTAACTATTGATATGGCAGCGTGAATATCATATTAAAAGGTGAAGTTATACCACCTTCAACCTTTCTCAGAGTATTTCAAAATAGAAATAATGAACATGTACGGACTGTTTTGTCTCCTTGGATTTTAGTCTCTGTGCTCAAGTGCAAGCAAAAGTTCTTAGTCTAAGCTTTGTTTATTGCGGTTTAGCTAAAAACTGCATTGCTTAAGGAAGGTTTTAAATGCTCCTCAGGGAATTGTTTACTATATCCGCAAAATAGGGGGATGGCAGATGCTTGACGTATGTATTATTGGTGCGGGGGTAGTTGGTCTAAATATAGCGAGAGAGCTAGCTAAATATCAGGTGAGCGTTTGTGTGCTGGAACGCCGAGAAGATGTTGGCTGTGGGTGCTCTAAGGCCAATAGTGGAATTGTTCATGGCGGCTATTCTGATGAACCAGGAACACTTAAAGCCGAATTGTGTGTCAAAGGCAATCAATTGTACGAGCAACTGGATCAACAATTAAACTTTGGTTATCGTAAAACAGGTTCACTGGTACTCGCTTTTGCCGAAGATGAATTGTCAAAGCTTCAGCAGCTTTATGAATACGGAACAAAGAATGGCGTACAAGGCTTGTCTGTTATTACTGGTGAACAGGCTCGTGTGAAAGAGCCTCATTTGAGCAGTGATGTGAAAGGCGCCTTATTTTGTGAAAATGCTGGTGTGACTTCTCCCTATGAATTTGCGATAGCTCTAGCTGAGAATGCGGTTCAGAATGGGGTTGAGCTTAGGCTGAACCAGGAAGTGACACATATTGAACAAGGCGAAAATCACTTTAAGGTGGTTACTCAGGCCGGACAAACAATCCAAGCTCGCTATGTCTTGAATGCCGCCGGAATACATAGTGATAGCATTGCTCGGATGGTAGGCATTGAGGATTATCACATTGTGCCACGGCGTGGACAATATATTGTCTTAGACAAAGATCAAAATTATTTGGTTAAGTCTGTAATCTTTCAGGTGCCGACTAAGCTGGGAAAAGGCATATTAGTCACAACGACCTATCATGGCAATCTAATGATTGGACCTAATGCTGAGGAAATTGATGACAAAGATGATGTTGGAACAAATGAAACCACTCTGGCCTATGTGGCACAAGCTGCTCGTAAATCAGTTCCTGGTTTCAATATGAAACGGGCATTACGTTCTTTTGCTGGCAATCGGCCTGTATCCAATATGAAGGACTGGGTCATTGGAGAAAGCAGAATAAAACGATTTGTCAACTTAGTGGGAATTGATTCACCTGGTTTGACATCTTCGCCAGCTATTGCAGTCAAGGTTGTTGAACTCTTGAAAAATATCGGTCTTGTATTAACGCCTAACCCAACGTTTGAACCTTATCGAGCTCCAATTATTGTTAAGAAAAAAGATGATTTCAGCGGAGATGTTGAGGCAGCTGATCCAGATCAGCATTTGATTTGCCGCTGTGAAAAGGTGACAGAAGCTGAAATTATTGACAGCTTACACCGGGGAATACCTGTACGCTCAGTGGATGCGGTGGGACGGCGGACACGAGCAGGATATGGCAGTTGTCAAGGCACTTTCTGCGGGCCGCGAGTGAGAGAACTTATAGCGCGTGAACTGCAAATTTCACTGGACGAAGTTCCAGCTAGAGACAAAACGGCATCACCTGTAGTACAAAGAGCTAAAAGGCTGGATCTGCTAAAACTATAGCTTAAGCAGCTGCCTGCTAATTGGTTTATCAAGGAGTGGTAGTATGAATCGTCTCGATCAGCAGATTGCTTTTATTGTTGAAATCGATAAACTTAAACATATTTATCGTCAAAGTTATATCACTGGCGGTACGCGTAACGAAACAGATGCAGAACATTCCTGGCATATGGCTGTTATGGCTATTCTATTAGCTGAACATGTTGAAGGGTATAAAGTTGACGTACTTAAGGTCATTAAAATGTTGCTTATTCACGATATTGTTGAGATTGATGCGGGTGATACCTATTGTTACGATGCCCTAGCTCGGCAGAGCCAAGCACAACGGGAGCAGGCTGCAGCTGACCGATTATTTGGAATACTGCCAGAAAGCCAGATGAACGAATTTCGTGCATTGTGGGAGGAGTTCGAATTAATGACTACGCCAGAGGCCCGGTTTGCTGCAGCACTAGATCGCTTGCAGCCGCTGCTGCTGCAATATCATACGGCAGGCAAGTCCTGGCAGGAGCACGACGTTGCCAGCGCCAAAGTTAAGGAACGCAATCAGCATATCAAGCATATTTCACAAGCATTGGCTGAACTAGTCGAAGAAATTATTGAGGATTCTGTGCAAAAGGGATATTTACGAAGATGAAAAAAGGTGGGAGGCTTGCTCAAGCCACCCACCTTAGTTTATTTTTGTACAGAATCATCTGCTGCAAATATTTCTGGTATTGAACTGCTAATGGATAAAATTTTCTTGGCCAGAGTTTGCGGCTCGGTTATGATGCGAGCAATTTTTGATACTGAAATAAAGATCGGTGTATTGCCGTCTGTATCAGATAATACCAGGACACCATATTCATTCTTATAGACATTGCCGCTGGCCTGGATTGTAACTCCCATTTGAAAGAGAACATCGGTCATAAGGGGTAAATAACTGCGAATAGCGGTAATTAGATTGGTATCACAGCCTTTGGGAAGCGGAAGCGGTGCTGGCAGATACGTGATAGAGTTGTCATAGACAGTATTGTCACCTGCATAGATAGCAGCGATTGCCACTAGCGGAATAGCTTCATATTGGCCGCTTCCATTGATTAAGATGAACAGTCCCGCATCATTTGCATCAGGAGAAGTGTAGAGTTCATAAGGAGTTCCGGTAATTACGTTGATGTTTGTTGTAAATACAGACATTACACTGGTGGGATATAACGTTATTAGCTGGCTGATAATATGCGAGAGTTGAGCATAACTCAAACATAGGCTGGTATTACTTAAATCCCCCGGGGAAACATCGGCAACTACAAGTGTTGCTTTTGCCGGTACTGCTGAGGAATATTGAACATTTGCCGTACTGGCACTTACTAGCGATACTGTGGTGGGAGCTGCAGTTATGGTAATGATTCCACACCCAGTAACTTCACCAATTCTTTCTGGCGAGTTTCCTGCCAAGAAATCTCCTTGTGAGGAGGATATGGCAAATACGATACCATTTGTACTTAATGATCCTTGAGTAGAAAGTGTCCAGGTTATCATATAGCGCCCTGTTTCATTAAAGGTCATCTCACCAGTTAATGACTGATAAATGATACTCCCCGAGGAGTAGAGGATGGTATCAAAAATAACGTTAGCGGATGGGGAAACCGTACCGGCTGCCGACCGCTCTAGTTGTAAGGCAATATTACCCATAGTATCCTCCTGCTTTTTTTTGAGCCTTATAGTGTCACGTTAAAAATTGTTAGATTTGCTTTACGTGAAAGGGTCGTATACCCGATTGTACTGCTGGTGGCGTTGATTAACTGTAATGTTACGGGAGGTGCAGAGACTTCAATCAAGGCGTCGCCATGCAGTTGTCCTGTCATAATCGGAGAGTCGGACTGAACGGTATCACCGTCAGAAGTATCGATGGCAAATGCCGGGAAGTCTGCTCCGTCGACTCCATCAACTGATACCCACCAATTGACGTAAAAAACACCTGCTTGATTAATGGTTAGTGTACCAGATGGCGCATCATAAGAAATGAATGGAGATTGGTTACTTACTACTGTGTCAAATAGAACAGGATCTCCGGCAGAAACGGTTGCTGTTGTTGGAGATTGCACTTGGATTTGAATTCCTCTTAATTGCGTTAAAGGGCCGGCATCACCGGTAGCACCCGTAGCTCCTGTAGCACCCGTATCACCGGTAGCTCCGGTATCGCCTGTAGCACCCGTAGCACCCGTAGCACCCGTAGCACCAGTAGCACCCGTAGCTCCTGTAGCACCAGTATTGCCGGTAGTGCCAGTAGCTCCGGTATCGCCGGTAGCTCCGGTATCTCCTGTAGCACCCGTAGCTCCTGTAGCTCCGGTATCACCGGTAGCACCAGTAGCACCAGTATCGCCGGTAGTGCCAGTAGCACCCGTATCACCGGTAGCTCCGGTATCGCCTGTAGCACCCGTATCACCGGTAGCTCCGGTAGCTCCTGTAGCACCCGTAGCTCCTGTAGCACCCGTATCACCGGTAGCTCCAGTATCACCAGTATCGCCGGTAGTGCCAGTAGCCCCCGTAGTGCCGGTAGCTCCGGTAGTGCCGGTAGCTCCGGTATCGCCAGTAGCGCCCGTAGCTCCGGTAGTGCCAGTAGCCCCAGTAGCACCTGTAGCTCCAGTAGTGCCGGTAACACCTGTTTCTTCAGGTATTTCTCCTAATACTAAGTTTGCTTTTACTGTTACAACCGAGGAATAGGTTACGTTATTAGTTGTCTGATTGACTAAGCTTAGGGTTATTGGTGCTGCATCAACTTGAATGAGGGCAAAGCCGACAACTTCCCCGGTCTTGGTTGGGGATTCTCCTGGTAAGTCATCTCCTTGAGAACTGACAATTGAAAAAGCAATATTTGTTGATCCGATCGAAGCTTGTGTTGCTACCCACCAATTAATAAAATACCTTCCTGCTTTATTGATTGTTAGTATTCCTGTTAATGGATCGTAGCTGATAAGTCCGTGAATTGTTACAATATTGTCAAATAATACATTGGCAGTCGGGCTGACTAAACCGCCTAATTGTCTTTCGAGTTGAATCGCTAATGTATTCATATTAATCCTCCGCGCAGGCACTAAATTGGCATTGTGCTAATATATCCTATGCATCATAACATAATATGTTTATACAAAATGCAATAAACTTATGTAGTTTATGCATGTTTATTATCTAAAATTGCATAGTTAAATCAAGGAAGACAATGCTATACTTATTTGATACGATACAGAGGATAAGCTTGTGAGAGGACTTGAAATATGGTCAATATTTTTTATTACCAAACCGATATAGGCAGAGTTGGCATTGCCGCCAAGGACAACCAGATTACAAATCTATATTTTGCTGCAGAAGTTTTTTCGTTGAGTCAAGTTAGGCTTGAAGAAACGGCACTTTTGAAAGAAGCCAGTAAGCAGTTACAGGAGTATTTATGCGGTGAGCGCCGAGTTTTTGATTTGCCGCTTGCACCAGTTGGTACTGAGTTTATGCTGCGTGTTTGGCAAACCTTATGCGCTATTCCCTATGGCCGAACATGCAGCTATAAAGATATCGCACAATGTTTAGGCAGACCAAAAGCAGCTCGAGCCGTCGGTCTTGCAAACCATAAGAATCCGCTGCCTATTTTTATTCCTTGTCATCGTGTGGTTGGTGTGAATGGAAAGTTAGTTGGGTATCTAGGAGGACTGGATGTAAAAACCAAGCTTCTGGCATTGGAGCAGCGATATGGAGTTCTTTAGGTATGGAGTAACAGAAATCGCGCACTTGAAACGACGTGATAAAAAATTAGGTATTGCAATTGAGCGTATTGGATTGATTCAACGGGAGATTATTTCAGATTTATTTGCTGCGCTTGTCCACAGCATTGTCGGACAACAAATTTCAGCAAAAGCAGCTGTAACGGTATGGAAAAGGCTGCAAGAATATTTTTGCGAAATAACGCCACAGAAAATCGCTGCGGCAACAGCAGCTGAAATTCAACAATGTGGTCTTTCTATGCGAAAAGCTAGCTATATCAAAGGGATTGGTGAAGCGGTTGTCAAAGGAGAACTTCATATTGGTGAATTTCCCCAACTGACTGATGGTGAGATTATTGAGCGCCTTTCCGCACTCAATGGTATTGGTGTCTGGACAGCTGAGATGCTGCTGATTTTTTCATTGGAGCGGCCTGACGTAGTCAGTTGGGGAGACTTGGCTATTCGTCGAGGTATCATGCGCTTATATGGGTTAAAAAAGCTGGATAAAGCAGCGTTCGAACGCTATAAAAAGCGATATTCTCCTTACGGGTCGGTTGCATCATTATACCTCTGGGCTGTGGCGGCTGAGCAAAGTATTTGATTGATAGGCTCCTAAACACTAGTTTTTGATACTAGTGTTTTTTTGCTTTTTAATTGATTTTTTCTTGGAGGGCATGTGTAAATTTGTAACTTCAGAGAAAACTAGATAAAAAAGAGAAAGGGCTTATTGATATGAATCAGAACAATCATATTCCTTTAACATCATCAGAAATAGCGTCGTTATGGACACAATATCAAAATGACACGTTAGTGAGCTGTGTTTTCAAATTTTTTATTGCAAAAGCAGAAGATGACTCGGTTCGAGAGATCGTTAAGTTTGCCTTGGAAGTTTCGGAAAACCATATTTCCTTTATAAAACGAGCGCTGCAAAGTGTTGGACATGCAATTCCCGCAGGTTTTACCGATGCGGATGTTAATGTTCATGCAGAAAGATTATTCGGCGATAATTTTCCGCTGCACTATTTGTATAATATGTCGCGTCTCGGAGTTGCCGCCTATGGAATGGCTTATTGCAGTACGGCACGATCAGACATTAGGCGATTTTATCAACAATCGATCGAAGAGTCGTTGGCTATTAATGAAAAAGTAGTTAGGCTCATGTTAAATAAAGGCATCTATATTCGAACCCCGTCCATTCCTCCAGAAGAAACAGTGCATTTTGCCAAGAAACAGGCATTTTTAGGTAGTCTGTTTAAAGAAATGAGACCTTTGACTGTTATTGAGATATTGAATCTATTTATTAATCTACAGACTAACGCTATTGGAAAAGCAATCATGACTGCATTTAGTCAAGTTGTTTCTTCCCCTGAAATCTGTAATTATTTTTTACGGGGTAAGGAGATTGCCCAGAAACACATTGATATTTTCACTGATAAACTGCTAAAAGATGAATTAACTGGCACTCTCCCGATTGAAGTATTGATTACTAAGTCTACTCAGCCACCCTTTTCCGATCGGTTAATGCTGTTTCATACTGCTGCTTTAATCCAGGCAGGTATTGGCAATTACGGATTAGCCATTGCAAGCAGTCAACGCTACGACTTGGTTGTTGACTATACAAGATTGATGACAGAAGTTGGTGCTTTTGCAGAAGATGGAGCCAATATTATGATTGATCAAGGCTGGTTTGAGGAACCGCCGCAAGCCGTGGATCGCAAAAAATTAGCCCTGTCACATTTATAAAAGTTATCTGACAAAGCACTATTTCTAACCCCGAATAGAACATAATCGGTTTTATGACTAAGAAAATGACGTACTACAAATACTTTATTAGTAGACGTCATTTTTTACATAGCTTTCTAGCATAGGAAGGAAGAGGATCGTGAGCAAACGGCTGAAAAATTTTCGCAAAGGGATTATACGAACTTTTTTTTCTAGTTCTTTTAATCGGGATGTGCTGATTCTGCTTATTGTCAGTGTAGCCATTGGAGCAGCGCTGTCTGGTTTGGTAGCCATGTCAGCCAATTCCTATTTCTCTGAAGCTATATCCAGTCTCGTTGGTGAGTATGGAGAATTTGATGTTTTAATTAATGTGCGGGAAGAAATGAAAGACGATGGACGAGCTCAGATTGAAAAAATTATTGAGCAAGTCTTTCCTGGTGGCAAACTAAAAGAAGGTCCGACAATAACCGGGCTAACTAGTTTTTTAGTTGGGTTGCCAGCGGAATATAAAAACAAGCAAACTTATGAAACACTTAGTACCACATTCGGCAGTGTTCCAGGCCGATCAGGCGTTAGTATTATGACAGAACCTCGTATTACCATTAAAGGTGTACCGGAAGGAGCCCGCAACTCATTAATTGAGCAGATTATGCCAATCAATGGAGTGCTCTTTGCTTTTCGTGATGGCGGTTCAGTGACTGTTATTATTAAGTCACTGGAGCAGTCGTCAGCGGTAAATAGTGAGATTGAAAAGCTTTTGGGTCAATATAACATTATCGATATTGCTTTTCCGGTTGGCAGTGAACCGGAAAATCCCATTCGTCTTGGTGAACAAATTGCTGATGCCGTACGCCAGGAAAAAGGCGCAGGCTATGCTGAAAGTGTATCGGTTGCCAGTAATAGCAACGACATGGCTCATATGGCAAGCTCCATGATGGAACTGAAACGCTTTTTAACCGCATTTGCGACTAGAATTGCTATTGTTCCGGCAGCTGGAATGGGATTTATCAGTGGAGATATTATTGCGCTGCAAGGCTCTGCCGCTCAGGCGCCTGTTGCAGGGCAAGCACCTGATGCAAAAAATATTTTAGTGCAAATCACGAGTGTTGCTAATGATAGTTCAGCTCAAGGTATGATTATTCAGGGGACAGGCACAGAGTTAGCAAGCAGCAATCAAGCTTATATGGTTACGAATAATACAGTTGGAGCACTGGCTGGGACGGTAACCTATCAAAATCCACGCCAGCAGCTGGGTGATGCGTTGAATGAGACCTCCAAACTAGTGCTTCAGATTCCGGGTTTGGCGCAAGATGCTCAAAATATGACCAGTGTTGCAACAAATGTTCTCAATAACTATAACACCAGTCTGTCAACTGCAGAGCAGACACTCAGCAATCTGGAACGGGCTGGTACTACCATTCAAGCAGCAACAAGCGGCTTAGCAAATTTGGATACTACTGATGTACAAGTACAGCTTGGAAATTCTTCGCGGGCATTGGGCAGTCTTGTGACTACCTTGCAGGTTGTGCGGGTTCTTAATCCTGATGTAGGCAATTCTATCGCCGATTTGACATCAACTCGGCAAAGTCTTGATAACCTTCAGGGGACAATGCAGTCACTTGATCGTGTAGCTGCTGATGCCAGGCAAGCCAGGACAGCGATTGACAGCATTGTAGCCAATGGCAATAGTGCGGTTGCCAATTTGCGAGCTTTTGATGTCAGCGGAGCTCGCCAGACACTTACTGATACTGGCGGCCGCTTGGCTAAATTACAGGAGTTTAATACCCCAATGGTTGCAGCGCAGCTGCAGTATCTAGGAACAGCTGTTCCTAATTTGCGTGATGACGAAATCAGCAGTTCAATTAAACTGTTGGATCAATTTATTGCTGGGCAGGTTATACCAAGTCAGCGTATTCAAATCCTCACCTATAGCAATGTTACGACAGAGTTTGTCGCACCTGTGATATACCGAATTGTTGGGCACAATAATCTATCCCTGTATTCTTCTGATTTAGGGATCATTGAGCCTGATCCCCGGGCTGAAGTCATGGTCATCTTAACTCAAGTCAAGGCTATCTTGGCTGGAATGGTTTCTCTTATTGCCCTAGTTTTGTTTTTAGTTCTTGATCATACCTCAATTATGACGTTCATTCGTCGTAATCGAATGGTAACCGATATGCCAAAGGTTAAGGGGTGGCGTCGTTGGATCAGAGGAATTAAAACCGTGTTTACTGCACATGAATGCTTATATGGTATGGGAATTGGTGCAATCATGCTTACAGTGATGTTTATCTTGTCAGGTGGCGGAATTCCCTATGTACCTTGGCTGGGAGTGCCGGTGCTTGGTGCGGCAATCGGCCTGCTGGTGGCAAATAACGCAGAAAAGATTAGTCCACTGGAGATTGATGAGGTCACAGCAGGTGAGTCGCTGGGCTTATCCTTTGATGAAGTCATGCGAGAAATTGTTATTCCGAATGGACGCCCAGGGTTGCTGCAAAAGCTCAACCGGCGAAAAATGAAATTTAAATAAGCAAGGTGAAGCGACATGCTTACAATCCAAAAACTATATAAGCAATTTGGCAGCTTAATCGCAATTAATGAGTTTAATCTTACTGTCAGTAAAGGAGAAACCGTAGTTCTTATGGGTCCATCCGGGTGTGGCAAATCAACCACCATCCGTACGATTAATCGCTTGGTGGAACCTGACCGTGGGGCCGTTTTGCTGAATGATCAAAATATTATTACCATGGATGCCGATGCATTGCATCAGGTCCGGAAACGTATTGGCTTTGTTTTTCAGCATTTTAATTTAATTGGACGCTTATCTGCTTTGGAAAACGTTATGCTTGGCATGGTGATGGGCGGAATGCAGCGTGAGCTTGCTCAGACTAAAGCTATGGAGGCACTCACTAAAGTAGGCTTAGAAAGTCATATTCATCATAAGCCTGCTCAGTTATCTGGTGGTCAGCAACAGCGGGTTGGGATTGCCAGAGCATTAGCCTATGAACCGGAGCTTATGCTATGGGATGAGCCGACTGCATCATTAGACCCAATTTTGGTGAGAGAAGTACTCATTGTCATGGAGGAATTAGCCCGCGACCGTGCCAGCAGTATGATTGTGGTTACACACGAGCTGCCCTTTGCTTTGCGCGTAGCTGACCGAATCGTCTTGATGGATCATGGGCGTATTGTTGAGGAAGGGCAGCCAGAGCAGGTCTTTGTTAATCCAGTATCTGAAATCGGACAGAAATATAAGGAGTTAATTGAATATCAGATGAACACCAGTGCTCAAAGCCTTTCCGGAAAAGGCCGAAATGCTGCCAGAGCAACGGAAAGTAACCCGGTCTGACTCAAGTTCTTGCGAACATTTGCATAGAAAGGTATGCGTTGTTACTCTGACACATCCGATTGCAGTAATATCTTTTATTATGCTATGATAGTGTAAAATGAACGAGTGGAGTGTCTTATGAAACAACTTGCTGCGATTTTTAAAGCACTTGGCGATGAAACTAGGCTCGAAATTGTAAAAATGCTCATGGGAAAAGAATTGTGTGTTTGTGATATCCTTGCAGCATTTGATAATAAGTCTCAGCCTGCAATATCACATCACCTCAAGATTTTAAAGTACGCCGGTGTTGTACAAGATAAGCGGGAGGGAAAGTGGATTTTTTACAGACTTAATCACAGCTCAATCCATGAAGTCCAGGCGCTTATCCAGCAATTTGCAGACAGTGAAGGGAAAGCTGAGCGGCTTCACCCTTGTAACGATTAAGTGACGTTCTATGATAAGAGATAGAAATAGGTGTTACGGCCATCCTGGAATGAAAATCCTTCGTTACATAGAGGTTTGTCAGCGTGTTCTAAATCTCGATGATGATAAATGAACGGCAGTGGTATATAATAAATATATCAGGCAATTTTCCAGAAGTGGAAACAGAGTAGATTGCCATAATTTTTGCAAAAAATATTGAGCTATAGCCGGTTATCTTACCGCAGCTCTTGTATTGAACGAATATCTAATTGAGGCGGTTACCAATGAGCTGTGAATTTAACAGAAAGACGAACGCAAGTGAGTGTGCAAGTGCTTATTTACTGTTGTTTTACCATGATGAAATTTTAGTCAAAAAGCAAGATGGCATTGTCCAGATTCCGACAATGGTTGATCTCAAGCTGCTGAATATGCAGCCCACTGAACTACAGAAGATCGGAAATTTGCAAGAAATTCCTTACTATAGTACAAGCTTGCCGAGTAAAATGACCTGGACTGGCTTTAGTTTTATTAAGCTTAAGCAGCTATCTGAACACATGGCTGAAGAATATTTTGCAATGGCTTTCCGTGCTTATCATATTCTTAATTGGTTAAAAAGCAATCAATATTGTGGCTGTTGCAGCGGCAGTATGCAAATCGTGCAAGAGCCGCAGGAGATTGCGGTCAAATGCCAGCTTTGTGGTCATATCGTTTATCCGCGTATCTCACCAGCCATTATTGTGGCTGTTTTTAAAGATAATGAAATTCTGTTAGCCCACTCAAGCCGATTTCCCCCTGGACGCTATAGTGTTATCGCTGGCTTTGTAGAGCCAGGAGAGACGATTGAAAACTGTGTATGCAGAGAACTGCACGAAGAAGTGGGAATTACAGTTGACAACATACAGTATTTCGGCAATCAGCCCTGGCCTTTTCCAGATTCTTTAATGATTGCCTTTACAGCTCGCTATGTAAGTGGCGAAATCACGATTGATAATCATGAGATTGTCGCTGCTGGCTGGTTTACAGCCGACGCTCTGCCGGATATTCCTGATAAGGGAACGATATCGCGTCAGCTTATTGACTGCTTTATTGCTAACCAGACTATTTCAAGACAATAAAAGCTAAGGCCGGAACTGCTAAGAGGCAGTGCCGGTCTTGTTTTTTTCTGGTGGAATCATTCATATGATTGGATTAAGCATTTACTTGAGGGATTTTTATGTCTTTTTGGAAATATTAATCATTTTGTTGTTTTTGTGTGATTTAGCTCATTGTGGAAAATTTTATCTAAACTTATAATAAAACAAGGACAACGATTAGGGGGAATTGATGATGAGCTTAAAGATAACAGATAGTGTAACCTGGGTTGGCAAGATTGACTGGGAATTAAAAAAATTCCATGGTGAAGAATATTCGACTCACAAAGGTTCTACATATAACTCCTATTTAATTCGCGATGAAAAAACAGTACTTATTGATACGGTTTGGATGCCGTTTACCCACGAATATCTTGATAAGCTGAAAGCCGAGATCGCGCTGGAAGAGATAGACTATATTATCATCAATCATGGTGAAGTAGACCATAGCGGAGCACTACCTGAACTCATGAGGTCTATCCCCGATACACCTATTTACTGTACGGCGAATGCTATCAAGTCACTAAAAGGGCAATATCATCAGGAGTGGAATTTTCACCCCGTTAAAACTGGCGACAAGCTTAATATCGGTTCAAGAGACATTATCTTTGTTGAAGCTGCAATGCTGCATTGGCCGGATAGTATGATGTGCTATCTGACTGGTGATAATCTGCTGTTTAGCAATGATGCTTTTGGGCAACATTATGCATCAGAGTATATGTTTAACAACTTAGTGGATCAACAAGAGCTTTACCACGAATGCATCAAATACTATGCCAATATCTTAACTCCGTTTAGCCGTCTGGTAGACCGCAAGATCAAAGAGGTGGTTGGCTTTGAGTTACCAGTAAATATGATTTGTCCCAGCCATGGCGTAATCTGGCGTGATAATCCTCTGCAGATCGTCACGAAATATCTGGAATGGGCTGCTGATTATCAGGAAAATCAAATTACGGTCTTCTATGATACCATGTGGGACGGAACCCGTAAAATGGCTGAAGCAATCGTTGAAGGAATCAAGGAAGAAGATCCTCATGTTAATGTAAAGCTGTATAATACAGCCCGCAGGGACAAGAATGACATTATTACCGAGGTATTTAAATCTAAAGCCGTTTTAGTTGGCTCGCCCACGGTTAATAAAGGGGTGCTCTCTTCTATTGCTGGCATTATGGAAGAAATTAAAGGATTGGCTTTTAAAAATAAAAAAGCAGCGGCTTTTGGGACCTATGGCTGGAGCGGCGAATCGGTAAAAGTTCTTAATGACCTACTCAAAGAAAGCGGCTTTACTGTTGTCAATGATGGATTGAAGGGACTATGGAACCCTGATGAAAATGCCCTCCAGGTATGTGCCCAGTTTGGTAAAGATTTTAGCAAAGAAATAAAATAATGACCCAACAGTACTCAGTTTTTATAGCCGGAGTGTCAGAATATCAATTGAGAAAAAAACATATCCTATTGGGCGTAAGGCCGAGCGGAATGAGAAAATATCAGGAGGTGGCCAGTTATGAGTGAATTAATCAACAACCGGGAATATCGCCAAAAAGTTGTCAAGGAAATTATTCTTTCCTTGCATCAAGGGAAACCAGTTCATGAAGTCAAGGCTCAATTTAATGAAATTGCTAAGGATTTAGATCCAGCAGAGCTTGCTCTCATCGAGCAAAATCTCATTAATGAGGGATTGCCTGTTCAGGAAGTTCAACGCTTGTGTGATGTTCATGCTGCTGTTTTTCGGGATGCGTTGGAGAATAATCCGTCTTTGCAGTTTCCCAGCGGTCATCCGGCTGAAATCTTCATGACTGAGAATCAGGCTATACAAGAACTGGTTCAGCAATCCATTCAACCGCTTATTAAGGAACTGCGGCAGTCAAGTGGTCAGAATGACCAAGGAATCGTGTTGAAACTAGCAGAAAAGTTAAACCTGTTATGGGATATCGATAAACATTACCGCCGAAAAGAAGACTTGGTATTTCCCTTTTTAGAGAAGTATGAAATTACAGGGCCGCCAAAAGTGATGTGGGGCGTTGACGATCAAATTAGGAATCTATTAAAAGAAGCTAAAGGTCTGGTTTCCAGATACAAGCCTGAGGTTAAGCAAGCTTTAATTGATAAGACTGAAGAGGCTCTGGCGCAAATTGAAGAAATGATCTTTAAAGAAGAAAAGATTTTTCTGCCTATGGCGATGGAAACTCTAAGTGAAGATGATTGGGCTCAGGTTCTTCATAGCAGTGATGAAATCGGCTATTGCTTGGTTGAACCACAACAAGGCTGGAAGCCAGCTCGTGCAGCCTTGTTGGGCACAGCATCAGCAGTGCCGGAGGGTGAAAACATTAAATTCAGTACCGGTATTCTCACACAGCATGAAATTGAAATGATTTTCAGTCATTTACCTGTAGATATCACATTTGTTGATAAAAATGGGATTGTTAAATTCTTCTCGGCCAGTAAAGATCGTATTTTCCCTCGGGCCAAAACGATTATTGGCCGTAAAGTAGAAAATTGTCATCCTCCTGCCAGTGTGCATATCGTGGAAAAAATCGTTGAAGATTTTAAAAGCGGTAAAAAAGATCAAGAAAATTTTTGGATAAAAATGGGCGAAAAGTTTGTTTATATTCAATATTTTGCAGTAAGAGATCAAGATGGCAGCTTTGCCGGGGTGGTGGAAGTAACCCAAGATATTAAGCCTATTCAAGCCATTTCAGGTGAAAAACGTATTGCCGATTGATGATGGAGTGTAGCTATAACGCCGATTAATAAGAAAATTCGACAGCAAAAATGTGTAAGCATAATAAAAAAGAACCCTGACTATTGACGCCGTTGATCGTGCGGACAAGCTAGTCAGGGCTTTTTATTAGGTTTTGTTAAGCTTTGTCTTTCGGTGTTGCGAATCTTGCTCCTAGATCAAAGGCTTTCTGGCAATCAAGCGGGAAATGTTCCTGCCGCCTCTTGGCCTTATCGTCTTCGTTAAATGCGGTCACAACATACTTGGAATAGTCACTAAACTGATAAGTATCATTTACATAGAGTGGCTCACAGGCTCCAAAAATTCGTTCAAGCGCCATTTCAGTGCCGCGGAACGAACGGTCATAGCCAAATTCTTTCATGCGAGTCTCATCAACATTCATGGTGTAGATACAGCCGATTGGCATTTTCTTATTAAACAGTGACGAGTAAGTCTTATCATATACCGTGTACGGAAATCCCATTCGTTCGATGAGTGATCTCATTTCACCAGTGACTCCATGAAAATAGACTGGTGAGCCCAAGATAACGGCGTCGGCATTGGCGATTTTTTCTAATATTGGGGTTAACTCATCTTGCACAGCACATTTGCCATAGCTTTTTCCATCCTTTAGTTTACAGGCAAAGCAGCTGATACAGCCTTTATAGTTATGGTCATAGAGATGAATCAGTTCTGTAGATGCCCCCTGGGATGCGGCACCTTCCAGCGCTTTAGTGAGTAAAGTAGCAGTATTCCAAGTTTTTCGCGGGCTGCCATTGATGGCCAATACATTCATCACTCATTCCTCCTAGTTAGACTTGATTATCTACTATAGATTGTATATTATTTTAACTAAAAGAAAAGTATGCACTTTTTTAACAGATACTATCCAAAAGGAGAGCGAGATGGCAAATTGGTCAACAAAACAATGCGGCGATTGCCCGATCGTCTATACCCTGTCAGTGGTCGGCGGTAAGTGGAAATGGCTCATTCTTTACAAATTAGCGGGTAGTGAAGTGCTGCGTTATGGTGAGTTAAAAAAGCTTTTGGGGCCAATTACCCACAAGATGCTCAGTCAGCAGCTTAAAGAGTTAGAAGCAGAACATTTGATTAACCGCCAGGAATATACTCAGATCCCTCCTAAAGTGGAGTATTCCTTAACTCAAAAAGGGGAAACCTTAATGCCTATTTTAGAGCAAATGTCCAAATGGGGAGCAGAAAATAGTCAGATTTCAAGTCGCCAGTAAATCGTAAAGTCTGATTTATGATTCAAAAGCGAGCACAGGTCTCTTTAGGTAGGATATTTGGCTAATAGGTAATGTTTAGCAGGGATATTCAAGCGAAAAGGGAAATAAATTAAAGTGATAGGAATAAAGGGAGATGGTAGCGTGAGGAAGATCAATGTCGGGATATTATTTGGGGGCAAGTCAGCTGAGCATGAAGTTTCCCTGCAATCAGCAAAAAATGTCCTTGATGCGATTGATAAAGAAAAGTATGATGTAACGTTAATTGGGATAGATAAAACCGGACGATGGTATTTAAATGACCAGTCGCAATTCTTGCTTAATAGCCATGATCCTAAGTTCATTGCACTTGAGAAAACCGATAAAGACGTAGTTTTATTACCAGGCGATGAGGGGCAGCAGCTCTTCTGTATTTCTGATCATAAGGCTAGCAGCAAGATTGATGTTGTTTTCCCAATTTTACACGGACCTTATGGCGAGGATGGCACGGTTCAGGGACTATTGAAATTGGCAAATATCCCGTTTGTGGGACCTGGAGTGCTGGGATCTGCAGTCGGCATGGATAAAGATGTCACCAAGCGGTTGCTGAGAGATGCAGGAATTCCAATTGCAAAATTTATTGTTGCTTACAAGTGGGATCAAGGTAATCTTAATTTTACTGAAGTTGTTCAAAATCTTGGTTTACCGCTATTTGTTAAACCAGCGAACGCGGGTTCCTCAGTTGGTGTGAGTAAGGTGAAAAATGAAGAACAATTTAGCAAAGCGCTTGCCGAGGCATTTGCATTTGATACCAAAATTTTGATTGAAGAATGTATTGTCGGTCGTGAAGTTGAGTGTGCGGTGCTGGGGAATGAACAGCCGACCGCTTCCAGTGTCGGCGAGGTTATCGCACAACAGGATTTTTATTCGTATGAGGCGAAATACATTGATGAGAATGGTGCATTGCTTGAGATTCCGGCTAAATTACCCCCAGAGGCGGTAAGCCTCATTCAAGAACAAGCCATTAAAGCTTTTAAAGTATTATGTTGTGAAGGGTTGGCCAGGGTAGACTTTTTCCTGACTAAAGACAACATAGCGGTGATTAACGAAATTAACACCATTCCTGGCTTTACTAAGATCAGCATGTATCCTAAACTATGGGAAATTAGCGGAATTAGTTATAAAGAGTTAATTGATCAACTCATTCAGCTGGCGCTTGCCCGACATGCCCGGGAACAGCAGCTAAAAACTTCATACAATCAATAAATAAAGCGGCGAATATAAAAATTCGCCGCTTTATGGTTGTACGTTAAAATGAGTAAGATAAGAGTATAAAGACTGCAATAATGCCAGCTGCTACAGACGAAACTAAGCCGCCTTTTAGCCAGGAAACAGTTGCGGCAACACCTACCCCGGCAAGCGTTGCCAGTTTCATGCCTGGCGGTGCCTCAGTTATGCCGCGAACAATCAAAGCTCCCAGGGCTGTGTAAGGGATATAGAGGAAAAAACGTTTTAATTGAGGATGCAAGGAGCGGTCAGACAAGGCGAGCAGGGGCAGCAATCTTGGCAAATAAGTCACTGCCATCATGCCTAAAATTAACGGCAGGTAGTTTTTCATAGCTGTTCCTCCATCGTTTTATCGTTAAAAATAAAAACTCCAATGGATGAAGCTAAGAGGATGGTGGCAATGAGGTTCCAGCCGGCTGGAAAGAAGGAACAATAGTCTATGATCAGATAGAGGGTGCCGGCAAGTACTGACAAACAGAGTACACTGTTTGATTTTTTTATTTCCGGGATCAAAATGGCAGTAAACATCGCATAAAGTCCTATGCCAAGACTGTTTTGGAGCGCTGCAGGCAGGGCAGTACCAATCAGATAACCGGTGAAAGTGCCGGCAGCCCAAGCCAGGTAGGCGAAGGTTTGTAAGGTTAGAATATAGGGAAGATTGAGCTGACCTTCTTTTAATGAAGCAACTGCGAAACTTTCGTCAGTAATGCCAAAAGCAATAAAGGGAAGCCAGCCTCTTTTTATTGCTTTCAGGCGTACAGCCAGTGAGGCGCTCATCATTAAATGCCTCAGATTTAGTAAAAATGTTGCTAAAATAATATCCCAGAAGGATATACCGGCTTTAATCAGATCCAGCGCCATAAATTGACTGGCTCCAGCAAAAACAATGAATGAAAATAGGCAGCTGTCTAGTAAGGTAATATCAACCGCTTTGGACAACAACCCAAAAGCCATAGCCACTGGGAAATAGCCAATAACGATTGGAATGCCAGCAATTAATCCTGGCTTTATGGAATGTAAGGTTTGTTTCATATACGTTCATACTCCTCCCCAATCATGCAAATATGTCAAATAAAGCGCAACCATGATATAATAGCCATAACAGTCATGATAAAAATGTGTGCGCTATAATGAATGAAAACGTGCTATATAGTGCATTTTAAGTTATTATAACTTATCTGCAAAAAATTACAAGTGCCAGGAGGCTCTTTCTTGAAAGACTTAAATTTAGTCATCGCTCATAATTTAAAACAAATCCGCGAAGAAAAAAAATTAAGCCTGGATAAAGTAGCCGATATGACAGGGGTTAGTAAATCCATGCTGGGGCAAATTGAACGTGGTGAATCCAACCCAACGATTAATACGATTTGGCGGATTGCTACCGGATTGAAGGTATCTTTTACTTCACTGATCAATTCGCCACAGGTCGATGCGGTTATTGTTCATAAAGCTGATGTCGAGCCTTTAATCGAAGATAACGGTAAATATCGGGTTTATTCTATTTTTCCTTATGAAGAAGGTCGGCGCTTTGAGATGTATATTGTTGAAATTGAGCCAGGCGGCTATTATGACAGCACTGATACGCATGGGGATAAAACACAGGAGTTTATAACCGTTGTTGATGGTGAGCTCACAATACGAACCAATCAGCAGCAATATGTCGTCAAACAGGGTGATTCAATAACCTTTCGGGCTGATAAACCTCATGCTTATCTGAACGCTGGCAGTACATTAACTAGATTAAGCATGGTGATTCATTACTCAGCGTAGATTTCGAAGCGGTCTGAGCTATCCATTTCCAGGAGGTACATTGATGAAGAATTTGATCATAAGCTTGGCGTTTATTTGTGTATTGGCTTTTCACGGTGGTGTAAGTTACGCTGAACCAGCTCCAAATCTCTCAAAGGTCGAGATTACTCATGTAGGGGCTGATCATACTGGCTGGATTCCTGTCAATCAAATATCTAAGAAGACTTTGTATGGTGAAAACTTCTATGTAGCTGTCCGATTTACAGGCTATCCGAAATCTAATCGGATTTTCTTTTATCAAAACAAAAATTTAGTTCCAGTAAGTCAAGTAAAGGAAGCTTTTGACCGCAAAGGGATTGGCAATCCTCATACAGGATGGGTGTATCACTTTGCTATGCCGATTGCTTATGGTAATGGGATCATTACTGTGCAAGCGGATGGGATTAATGGTGGAACTCAGTATAGTACTATATTTGGCGTCAGGTCAGAGACTCAACCAGCCAAACAAGGGCAATAGAGTCCCTTGGATGTGTACATAAATACCTAAAAGTATTAATTTTACAGGCTGAAAAATGCATATTTTGTAAATATGCATTTTTTTTTGAAATTTTCGTGCAAGATAGTTGACAAAAATGTCGTAAAATGACATAATTTATCCCAAGTGGTTTACAATTTAATATATTCACGATAGACAAGTGATGATTGGGAATAAAGGCGATGGATGTATGTCACAGAGAGCCGGGGTTGCTGAAATCCGGTACAAAGTTATTGCTGAGTAAATCACCCATGAGCTCTTCTCCGAAACTACAGGATATCCTGTTTGAACTAGGCAGAGGCGTAACCCGGGCGTTAGCCGGGAGTCGGTTGATGGACCGATGCTGAAGTTATAAATCAGGGTGGTAACGCGCAATTTTTGCGCCCCTATTCAATGATGTTGAATAGGGGCGTTTTTATTTTATCTTGAAGTTAAAAAGGAGAGAGACTGATGAAGAATATGAAGAGAAAAATGAAGACCATGGATGGTAATACTGCTGCTGCGCATGTTTCTTATGCTTTTACCGACGTCGCTGCGATCTATCCGATTACTCCATCCTCCAACATGGCCGAGCATGCTGATGAATGGGTAGCACAAGGGCGGAAAAATATTTTTGGTCAGACTGTGCAGATTGTCGAAATGCAATCCGAAGCCGGTGCTGCCGGTGCTGTTCACGGCTCGCTGCAGGCGGGTGCGCTAACAACAACCTATACGGCCTCACAAGGATTATTGTTGATGATTCCCAATATGTATAAAATAGCTGGTGAACGCTTACCGGGGGTATTTCATGTCAGCTCCAGGGTTGTTGGGGCCAATGCGATCAGTATTTTTGGTGATCATTCAGATGTTATGGCAACAAGACAAACGGGTTTTGCCATGCTGGCAGAAAGCAGCGTTCAGCAGGTCATGGATTTGGCTGCTGTAGCCCATTTGTCAGCAATCAAAGGACGAATTCCGTTTCTTAACTTTTTTGACGGCTTCCGTACGTCTCATGAAGTGCAGAAGATTGAGGTGCTGGAGTATGACGAGTTGGCGACATTGCTAGACCAGCAAGCTCTGGACGAATTCCGCAGAAGTGCGTTAAATCCGGATCATCCGGTTTTAAGGGGCACGGTTCAGAATTCAGATATCCATTTCCAGCAGCGTGAAGTGTCCAATCGTTTTTACCAGGCTTTGCCTGATATTGTTGAGGGCTACATGCAGGACATTACAAAATTAACAGGACGGGAATATCATCTTTTTAATTATTACGGTGCTGCCGATGCTGACAGAATGATTATTGCCATGGGGTCTATGTGTGAAGCGATTGAAGAAATGGTGGATTATCTCAATGCTGCCGGTGAGAAGGTAGGTCTCTTGACTGTTCATTTATACCGCCCATTCTCGGTAGATCATTTTTTGAAATATATCCCCCGGACAGTGAAGAAGATTGCGGTATTGGATCGCACCAAGGAGATGGGCGCTTTTGCTGAGCCGCTTTATCTGGATGTTAAGTCTGCCTTCTATGGTAAGGACTGGCAGCCAGCCATTGTCGGCGGACGGTGCGGAGTTGGTGGTAAGGATGTCATTCCTAGCCATATCCAAGCTATATTTGAAAATCTGACGCTGGATCAGCCGCGAGATAACTTTACAGTGGGGATTGTTGATGATGTCACCCATACTTCGTTGCCTTTTGGCCGAGACATTGACACCACGCCGGCTGGCACGAAGGCCTGTAAATTTTGGGGACTTGGTGCTGACGGTACTGTAGGAGCCAACAAGAGTGCCATCAAAATTATTGGTGATCATACCGATATGTATGCCCAAGCCTATTTTGCTTATGATTCTAAAAAATCGGGCGGGGTAACCATCTCTCATTTACGCTTTGGTAAACAGCCGATTAAATCTCCTTATCTGATTCATAAGGCTGATTTTATTGCCTGCCACAATCAGTCCTATGTGGATAAATACAATGTATTGGATGGGCTGAAAAAAGGCGGCAGCTTTCTATTAAACTGCAGCTGGAACGAAGAAGAACTAGCAAAAAATCTGCCTGCTGATATGAAATGTTACATTTCTGAGAATGATATTAATTTTTATACCATTGATGCTGTTGGCATTGCTCAAGAACTGGGGCTTGGCGGCAGGATTAATATGATTATGCAATCAGCTTTTTTTAAGATAGCTGATATTATCCCGCTTGCTGATGCCGTCAAATACCTAAAAGATGCGGTAGTAAAATCCTATGGCAATAAAGGTGAAAAAATTGTTGCCATGAACCAGGCTGCTATTGATCAGGGTATTCAGTCTATCAAAAGAGTTGATGTTCCGGCGAACTGGGGCAGTAGTCAAAAGACAGAGGAGAGTAAGTTAAACGTTCCAGCCTTTATTGAAAATATCTTGACACCAATGAACCGTCAGGAAGGAGATAAATTGCCAGTGAGTGCTTTTATTGGCATGGAAGACGGGACTTTTCCAATGGGGACATCCGCTTATGAAAAACGTGGTATTGCCATTGATGTACCGCAGTGGCTGCCCGATCATTGTGTTCAGTGCAATCGCTGTTCTTATGTGTGTCCTCACGCGGCAATTCGGCCGGCATTGCTGACTGAAGCAGAGTTACAGCAGGCACCTGAAGGTTTTGCTGCCAAACCATTGCGCGGCAAGGAAGAACTTAAGTATGCGATTGTGGTCTCTCCTTATGACTGCACTGGCTGCGGTAACTGTGCACAAATTTGCCCGTCAAAAAATAAAGCTTTGGCTATGCTGCCGCTAAATGCGCAGCTCGACCGGGCAGTATATTGGGATTATGCCTTAGGCGTAGCCCCAAAAGCCAATCCGGTTAACCTATTTACGGTCAAAGGCAGTCAGTTTGAACAGCCGCTGCTGGAATTCTCCGGCGCTTGTACAGGGTGTGGTGAGACACCTTATGCAAAGCTAGTCACTCAGTTGTATGGCGACAGAATGATGGTAGCCAATGCCACTGGTTGTTCTTCGGTTTGGGCTGGCAGTGCGCCTTCAGTGCCTTATACAAAAAATTACCGCGGACACGGTCCGGCTTGGGGCAATTCGCTCTTTGAAGATAATGCTGAGTTTGGGTTAGGGATGCTTTTGGGTGTAAAACAAATTAGAAATAAACTGGCTATGGATATTGAGTCAGCAGCTAACAGGGAAGTCAGTGCAGCGTTTAAAGCAGCTTGTGAAGCATGGCTGAATCATAAAGATGAGGGCGAAGGATCTCGCGAACGGGCCGACCAATTGATTGCCGAATTGCAGACAGTCAAAAACAATGATCCATTACTCAACGAAATCTATAAAAATCGAGACTTTTTGGTGAAACGTTCACAATGGCTCTTTGGCGGCGACGGCTGGGCTTATGACATTGGTTTTGGCGGATTAGACCATGTACTGGCTTCTGGCGAGGATGTCAATGTCTTGGTGTTTGATACAGAGGTATATTCCAATACTGGCGGTCAATCTTCTAAAGCGACGCCTACAGCGGCCATTGCTAAATTCGCAGCCAGTGGTAAAAAGACTAAGAAAAAAGATCTAGGCATGATTGCGATGAGTTATGGGTACGTTTATGTGGCGCAAATTGCTATGGGAGCTGACCGCAATCAGACGCTTAAAGCCATTGCCGAGGCTGAAGCTTATCCAGGTCCTTCTTTAATTATTGCGTATGCACCTTGTATCAGTCATGGGCTTAAAGCTGGCATGGGATGCAGTCAATTAGAAGCTAAACGCGCTGTAGACAGCGGTTACTGGTCACTTTACCGCTATAACCCAGAGTTAAAAGAAGCCGGTCAAAATCCATTTGTATTGGACTCGAAAGCGCCAACTTTGAATTTCCAGGAGTTTTTAATGGGTGAGGTGCGGTATTCATCACTGAAAAAACAATTTCCTGATATGGCGGACGTTCTATTTGCGAAAACAGAACAAGATGCGAAAGAACGGTTGGAAAACTATCAGCGATTGGCAGGACAGCATGGCTTTAAGCTGCCGGAAGCAGCGGCAGCAAAAGTAAAATAAATAAATTGAGACCCCTAAGCCGGATTGACGCTGCTGCGTCAATCCGGCTTAGGGGTTGTTTTTTAGGATTAGAGTCCAGTAGCCTATGCAGGACTGATCAGAAGTTGTTGTTGCGTGCGATATTCCAGCGGAGTTTGTTTCATGAAGTTTTTAAAGATAACATTGTAATAGTTCTGATTGTTGAAGCCTACGGAAAGTGCAATGTCCAACATCGATAAATGCTCTGATTGTAATAATTTTTTGCTTTCCTCAATTCGTTTTTCATTTAAATAGCGGGAAAATGTTTTTCCTGTTTCTTTCTTAAATAAACTGCAAAGATAGCCTTTGCTGATCGTTAAATGGGTCGCAATGTCGGTTAGTGTGATGGGATCGAAATAACGGGCGTCAATCGTATCAATGGCTTTTTTAACATAGGTACTATAAGGTGAGCTATGAAACTTTTTTATCCTTTGCTTAAAGTAGAGACTATCTGCTGAAATATTACTTAGCAGCGTAAATAAGTGAGGGAGGCAGCAAGCGGGCTTATAGGGAACTCCGGTAATTTTACTTGTCTCTAGTGTCGTATACGGTCCTAAAATGTGAAATCCACGATTTATATTTTTGCCGCAAATCCAGGAAGCGGCAAAAGATATTGAATCCAAACAGGGAATTGTGAGCATGCATTTTTCTGTTTGAAGAAGCATTCTTTGTTTAACTTGTTCGAATACGTGATTATGTTCGAAAATCTGCGCTAGTTTTTGGTTATAGCCAACTGAAGAAATCAGGTTGCCGGTGAAATCAAATGTCTGTATAGGGAGCTGCGTACAAGCAAAAAAATGTTTACTCATTTGACGGATATGTTCGTAAATTAACATGCGTTATATCCCCCTAGAAATCAGTTGATGATGCTAATTTTGCCGAAAAGTTATTATTTTTGATAATTGTTATCAATTGATGGTTGGGTTTTATTGTATGCCTCTTTAGTTTGCTTGTCAATGACTCAGGAAAAGTGTTACTTGTCAAGTTTGTGGGGTTTATGAAGATTTGGAGTGTATCCATGTTGAAAAACAGTTAAATATTCTTATATAAACTAGAATATTCTTCTAAGATCATTTATGAATAACATGCTATCTTATACATAAGCCATGGCATGCTGAATTCGCTTTGGTTATAATTTCAACCAAATCAAAAAAGGGATTTTTTTATAAAAACAGAATGATAATGAATATCAATATCGATATAAAATTAAAATCAATATTGTTAGAGATAGATGATTATGCGATGGAATTCTAAGGTCAGGGAGGGGTAAATATTGAGAAGAAGATGGTGGATATGGGGGGGACTTGGGCTAACTGTGATAGCCCTTATCACTGGGATTTTCAAAGCATCGTGGCGGGCTGAAGCAACGGTTGCAGCATCGCGGCAGGCAGTGTTGAGAAATCTTCAATATTTAGGTCAGGACTATACCGTGCCCACTAAGCCCGACAAGATCGTGGTTGCCGGAGCCTTGGAAGTCTTGGAGGATCTATTGGTATTAGGGGTTAAACCGGCTGGTGTGATGACAATTGGCGGAACGTTTCCAGCATTTTTTAATGAAATTACCCAAAATGCTAAACCCATTGGTGAAAGAATGCAGCCAAACTTGGAAGCTGTTTTAAAAGTTAAGCCTGATATTATTTTAAGCAGTGATAAGTTTTCGCCAGTCGTGGCAGAGCAATTTAAAAAGATTGCACCCACCATTCCTTTATCACATTTCCCGGGTAATGGTGAAGCTAATTTACGCTTTCTTGGGGAATTAACTGGTAAGCAGCAGCAGGCTGAAGCGATTATCAAAGAATATTCGCAGCAAGTGACAGCTGCCCAAGTCAGTCTGCCTGCAGACATAAAGACTAATAAAGTTGTCGCTATACGCATCCGGGCGGGGAATATTTGCATTTATCCAGCTGATTTGTTTTTCAATGAAATTCTTTATAAAGACCTCGGATTTCCAATACCGAAAGAAATCAAAGCAGCAAAAGCGCAGGAAGTTCTTTCGCTGGAGAAATTCAGTGAAATGGATCCGGACTACATTTTTTTACAATATGAGGTGAGTGAAAGCCCGGCCAAGCAAAATGTGGTGGAAGATTTGCAGCGCAATCCAGTCTGGCAAAGCATGAAAGCGGTAAAAAATAATCGGGTCTTTATTAATGTTGTGAATCCGCTGATTCAGGGAGTTGCTATCGGTGGTAAAATTCAGTTTATCCAGGCGGCCGTGGAAAAGTTGTCCCAATAAATGCATAAAGCGAGTGAAAGCATGAAGCGTAGAAACTATATTTCTTATATGATTTTGTTAACGGCTCCGCCTCTAATCCTTTGTGTAGCAGGCTTATCCTTGCTATATGGGGTCAAAGATATTGACTTTGCTACTGTTCAAGCAGCAGTTTTTCAATTTAATCCTGCGAATGTGGACCATCAGATTATTATAAACTCCCGTCTTCCCAGAGTAGCCGGAGCTTTATTAATTGGTGGGGCATTGGCTGTTTCGGGAGCTTTAATGCAGGGAATTACCAGAAATTATTTGGCTTCGCCCGGGATTATGGGGGTTAGTGATGGGTCGGTTTTAGCCGTTACAGTGAGCATGATTTTACTGCCACAGGCTTCAGCAATGGAGCAAATTTTTTTTTCTTTTGCCGGGTCGGCGCTCGGTGCCGTAAGCGTATTTGGACTGGGAGCTCTGCTGCCAAATGGATTGGCGCCGGTGAGACTGGCCATTTTGGGAACTATCATCGGTACCTTTTTGAGTAGTTTGGCTGCAGCATTGGCTGCATATTTCCAGATTTCCCAAGATATTAGCTTTTGGTACCATGCTCGGCTGCATCAACTGCAGCTTGACCAGGTACAATTGGCATTCCCGTTTATTGCAGCCGGATTGTTATCAGCTATTTGTCTGGCAAGATCAGTTACTGTGCTCTCGTTGGGAACAGAGGTGGCTGTTAGTTTAGGTCAGCGAACCGGCCTCATTAAAATTTTATCCGCTGCCGCAGTCATGCTGCTGACGGGCAGTGCAGTGGCTTTGGCTGGCAAGATTGCCTTTGTCGGACTCATTATTCCTCATATTACCCGTTTTTTTGTTGGTGCTGATTATAAATGGATTATTCCCTGTTCGGGTGTGCTGGGAGCTGTCTTTCTGACTATCTCCGATATTCTGAGCCGCTTTCTGAATTATCCTTTTGAAACCCCTGTTGGAGTGCTTACTTCTCTGGTCGGTGTACCCTTCTTTTTATATCTGGCGAGAAAGAGAGGGGGGGAATGAGCTTGTTTGACTATGATGAAAGACGCTTTATCGGGATTCTGCTTGCAGGAATGGGAGTGCTGGCACTTGTTGTCTACAGCAGCCTCAGTTATGGGATACCCGAGCTTTCTGTTATGGATGTTTGTCAAATACTGCTGGGAACTTATCCAAGCGGCGAATATGAGGTGCTAATTTATCAATTCAGACTGCCCAGGATTGTGATTGCCGCATTAGTTGGTGCGGGGCTGGGCGTATCCGGGGCTGTTTTGCAGGGGATATCCCGCAACGGACTGGCTGATCCTGGAATATTGGGGGTAAATGCCGGAGCGGGCTTTGCCATGGTTATTTTTATGTTTTTTTACCGGGACGCTCTCAATGGAGCCAATTGGCTGGCTATATTGGCTATGCCTTTTTTCGGACTTATTGGTGGTCTGGCAGCTTCATTGTTTGTCTATCTTTTTTCCTGGAAAGAAGGGCGACTTGACTCTCAACGCTTTTTATTAAACGGAATAGCTCTAGGGTCAGGATTGGGAGCCTTGTCTTTTTATCTTACATTGAAAATGAATCCTGCTGATTTCCACGCTGCAACAGTTTGGAGTATGGGCAGCCTGCTTCATGCCAATTGGAAATATATTGTCACCATGGTACCATGGTTTCTCGTTCTAGTACCCATTATCTTATGGAAAACTTCCATTCTGGACTTATTTCAATTGGAAGAAAGCACTGTACGCAGTCTGGGAGT